>PQAQ01000211.1 GCA_003105305.1 Candidatus Methylomirabilota bacterium | reverse complement strand
AGCCCGTGACCGATCGCCTCGTGCAACAGGATGCCGGGCCATCCGGGGCCAAGGACAACGTCCATCGGCCCGGCAGGCGCGTCGGCGGCGTTGAGATTCATAATAGCCAGACGGGCGGCTTCCGTGGCATAACGCTCGAAGCGATTGTCCTGCAGGAAAAACTCAAAATCGCTCCGGCCCCCGCCGCCCCACGTCCCGACCTGTCTATTGGCGCCGTCCTGGGCGATACAGGTGATGTTCAGGCGCGCGAGCGGCTGGATGTCGCCGACCATGACACCGGCAGAGGTTGCAATCAGGACGATCTTGGACTCGCAGGCAAACGATGCCATAACTTGAACGATCCTTGGGTCCGCTTTTCTGGCGATAGTGTCCACACGCCGGAGCAGATCGATCTTTTTCTCGGCTGAAATGTCGATCGGCTGGACCCGGATCGGGTACAGATCATGGGGAGGCGCAGCGCCGACCTTGACGGGCGGGGGTGTACCAGAGCCCGCCTGCTCAGCGATCGCTCTGGCTCGCAGGCCGGCGAGCTGCAGGTTCTCCACGCTGATCTCGTCGGAAAAGGCGTAGCCGGTCTTTTCCTGCGCAAGGGCTCGTACACCGACTCCCTGATTGATATTCTCCGTCGCCTGCTTGATCATCCCCTCCTCGAGCGCCAGCGACTCACTGACCCGGTACTCAAAGTACAGGTCAGCGTCATCGATCTGGCTGCCGAGGGCGGCGCCCAATCCCTGCTCAAGGTGCCGCTCGGTCAGTCCGAACTTCTCCAGGAAAAACCGCTCCGGTTTCATCGGGTGTGTCGTCATCTATATCCCTGCCTCCTTTTCTCCTGCAAAATATGCTCTCCAAAGCATCATCGCGAGGGCGTGTAGCAACCGAAGCAATCTCACGGTCCATCCGGGTAACCATGGTTAGATTGCCGCGTTCCCCTCGTCGCTCGCAATGACGAAATTCGCTCAGACGCGAAGTAGAATCGATTCTTTATTGAAATCGACTGTGCAACTTATTACACTACAGCCGATGCCGTCCGTCAACCATCACTTCCCGGATCCTGCCGTCAGGCGAAAATTTCAGCAGCGACTGCTGCGCTGGTATGCGCGTCATCGACGCGACCTGCCGTGGCGGAAGACCTCCGACCCGTACAAGATCCTGGTCTCCGAGGTGATGCTGCAGCAGACCCAGGTCGACCGGGTTATCCCGAAATACAAGGAATTTCTCCGTAAGTATCCCACTCTTGAAGAGCTGGCCGGCGCCTCGGTCAGCGACGTCGAGGCGACGTGGCGGCCGCTCGGCTACAACATCCGACCGGTCCGCCTGCACGCCATCGCCCAACAGTCTGTTCACCGTCACGGTGGAAAGATTCCGGCCTCGCTGGAGGAGCTTCAGACGTTCAAGGGAATCGGCCGTTATACCGCCGGCGCAGTGATGAGCTTTGCGTTTCGCCAGGATGCGCCGATCCTCGACACCAACGTAAAACGGGTGTTGCAGCGGGTCTTCCTTGGTCCGAGGAGCGCTAACGGCTCCAAATCGCCCAAACGTCTGTGGGAGCTCTCGGCCGCCTTAATCCCCAAGGGCAAAGCGTATGACTTCAATCAGGCGCTGATGGATTTCGGCGCGCTCATCTGCACCGCCAGGAAGCCTAACTGCCCTGCCTGTCCCATGCAGCCGCTCTGCCTCTCCTATCCATGGGATAAGAACAACACGCGGTGTCAGAAGTCGAGCCGATCATCGAGGTAGCCGCCGGCCTCATCATCAGGAACGGAAAGATCCTGATCGCTCAGCGCCTAAACAATGCCCATCTGAGCGGGCTGTGGGAGTTTCCCGGCGGCAAGCGGCAGCCAGGCGAGAGCTTCGAGACTTGTCTACAACGAGAGATCCTAGAAGAGCTTGGCTTGACTGTTGCGGTCCACGAACAGGTCTTCTCCGCCGAACATCACGACGCGGAGCATCATATCCGGCTCCGTTTTTATCACTGTACCGTCCAGGCCGGCGAGCCCCGTCTCATCGGGTGCGCGGCCTGCCGATGGGTTACACCGGCCGAGATCAGCGCCTATCCGTTTCCTCCGGCCGATCTGCCGCTGGTCCATCAGATCGCCTCGGGTCGGCATGTCATCACTTAGTGCTTCCAGTGACGGTTGTACTCAGAAAGATATGTAAGCGTTTCGAGACTTTTCATCCGGTCGATAAACAGCTTCCCGAGTAGATGATCCCGCTCGTGCTGGAGGACCCGCGCATGGAACCCGGTCGCCACAAAGTCAAGCGGTCGCCCCTCTCGATCCAGCGCCTTTGCCCGCACCTGCTGGTACCGCGGTGTCTGCCCGCGGAGATCGATCACGCTGAGGCAGCCCTCCCAATCATCCTCCAGCTCGGGCGCGATTGGGATCACCTCAAGATTGATCAGGATCGTCAGTGGAATCTCGGGCGCATCCGGGTAGCGGCGGTTGTCGGTTGCCTCTATGACGGCGATCTGCCTGGAGACATGGACCTGGGGCGCGGCAATCCCGACACCGTCGTATTCCCGCATCGTCTCGATCATATCGTCGATGAGGCGTTGGGTCTCGGCCTCTCGAATCGTCTCCGGCCTGACGGGCGGGGCGACCTGCCGCAACACCGGATGCCCCAGCCGCGCCACCTTCAAGATCGCCAATCCGTTCCCTCCCCCTCTACCACGGGATCTCTTCGATCCCTGCCTCACGATTGACCGCCCTGGCCAACGTAAAGAGCAGATCGGAGAGCCGGTTCATGTACGGAATGAGTATAGGCGACAGCGGCTCATTCTGAGCTAGTGCCACCATCCGCCGCTCCGCTCTGCGACAGACGGCCCTCGCCAGATGGAACAGCGCCCCACCCTCCGAGCCGCCCGGCAGGATA
>PQAQ01000210.1 GCA_003105305.1 Candidatus Methylomirabilota bacterium | reverse complement strand
TGGGGCGGAGACTGCTGTGGCGCGTACAGGACCTCATGCACGCCGGCGAGCAGATCCCCGTGGTATCGGAAGGCGCGCTGATGAACGATGTCGTGGCAGAGATCTCCAGGAAGAAGCTTGGGATGACCGCTGTTGTCGATCAGGCCGGGATATTGACCGGGATCATCAGTGATGGCGACCTTCGACGGACGCTCCAACAGGGCATCGATCTACCGCAGCGGAAGGCCAGGGAGTGCATGACCGTCCACCCCAAAACCATCCGCAGCGACGCGCTTGCGGCTCAGGCGCTCGAGGTGATGGAGCGGCACGCCATCACCTCGCTGCTCATCGTCGATCCTGGGGGGAAGCCGGAGGGGGTCATCCATCTGCACGACCTCCTGAGGGCTGGAGTGGTATGAGAAGGCGTAGATTGGCGACGGGGTATAGAGGGTATGGGGTATGGGGTTTAATGCCGGAATCGATACCACGGTCTTTTACCCCAAACCCTATACCCTGATGTTGAGGCATAAGGTGCGTCTGTCGCGTCTACTTGAAAAAGAGTGGCTGGTCCTGGGCCTACTGCTCGCCTGGACTCTGTTTGTCTACTACTCATATTTGGGCATCCCTCTCCGAGGCGACGAGGGGATGTATGCGGCGATTGCGCGCAGGATGGTCCGCACCGGAGACTGGCTGCAGCTTGTCTACGAGGGGCGTCCCTATGTCAATAAACCCCCATTACATTTCTGGCTCATGGCGCTATCCCTTGTTGCGTGGGGACCGACAGAGTTTGCCGTACGATTTCCGTCAGCGACCTTTGGTGTCGGGATGGTGTTCCTGGCGTACGCCGGCGGAATGACGCTGTTTGATCGGCGGCTTGGCCTGATCGCAGCGTTCATCACAACCTCCACGCTGTCGGCCGTCTGGCACGCCCATCAGGCCCGATTTGATGTGGAGCTGGCATTTTGGATGAATCTCGCGTTCTTCACCTTTTTTCTGGCGTATCGCGGGGGTGGGCGTCGTCTCGGCTATCTTTGTGTTGCCGCCCTGTCGGCGGCCGTTGCCGTCATGCTCAAAGGCCCCGTGGGCGCGATCCTACCGGGCGTGACAGCCCTTGCCTTTATGGTCATCACCCGGCGTTCCAGGATCTTCGCCGAGATCCCGTACTTGCTGATGAGTGTGGCAATCGTTCTGCTCATCGCCGTCCCTTACTATCTGAGTCTGGGTGAGATATTCAATCGACACTTTTTTCTCGAAGAGAATCTTGCCCGCGTCTACCATGCGCCGAACGCGCCGTTCGGCTATCCCGTGATGATTGTGACCGGTTTTATCCCCTGGAGTCTCTTCCTGCCATGCGTCGGTCTGTACCTCTGGCGGTCGCGCACGCGCGCGCTCGGCGAAGCGGACCTGCTGCTCCGCGTCTGGGTCATCGGATTTCTCGTCCTCTTGAGCCTGCCGGCGGGGAAGGCCGAACGGTTTCTGGTATATCTCATCCCGCCCTTCGCCCTGTTGATGGCCCGATATTGGGATGATCTTTTTCGATATGCCGATACACTCACGCCAGCGGAAAACCGTCTGCTCAGGATCGCGGCCGGCCTTCTGGGTCTGGTCGGCGTGCTGGGCGTGCTTGTCGGCCCTCGTCTCATCCGTTTACGATTTGTTGTTCCCGATGACGTCTGGCCTATTCCCCTTATGCTGCTCCTGAGTATCGGGTGTCTGGCTGTCCTGTACGCCGCTTTCCGGTGTCAACCGCCGACGATCTTTTCAGGCGTGGCGACGGTCGCTATTGCGATGACCCTCGGTCTCGTTCAGTATTTTTATCCCATCCTGGCGACCTACGAATCCGCCAAGGCGATCGCCCGGCAGGTCCGTGCGGTTGTGGGTGACTCCCCGCTGGTGATCTATCATCCCGGTCGGTCATTGGGCGAGGATATCCTGTACTACCTGGATCGCCCATCGCCGGTGCCGGAACTGCAGACCCCGGACGAGATCTACGCGGCGTTTGGGGCCAAACAGCCGATCTTCGGCCTCATGAGCAAACGCGGCCTCGAAGAGCTGGAACGTCAGGGTCGTCTTGCGGTCATAGTTCTCGCCGATCATTCTTACCGCCAACGAGACTTTGTCCTGGTGACCAACCGGGCGTCGCTCTAAAGGAAATGGTATGATGTCTATCAACCCTGGAATACTGGAAAAGGCGAAGGCGATACGCCTGCTCATCATGGATGTGGATGGCGTCCTGACCGACGGACGAATCTTCTACAGCGCCGAGGGGGTGGAGAGCGAGGCCTTCTTTGTGAGGGACGGCTTTGGCCTTCGTATGGCTCGGCAGGCTGGGATGCTGACGGCGATCCTGACGGGACGCGTGTCCGGGGCTGTGACCCACCGCGCGAAGGAGCTGGGCATTACCGAGATCCATCAGGGGGCGGTGAACAAGCTCCACGTGTACGAGATGCTCCTTCAGCGGTACGGCCTGACCGATGAGGCCGCTGCGTATGTCGGTGACGATCTGAACGATCTGCCGGTGCTGGGGAGGGTCGGCCTCTCCGCGGCGCCGGCCGACGCCGACCCGCGGGTGAGAACGAAGGTCGCCTTTGTGACGACGCTGGGCGGCGGTCGCGGCGCGGTCCGCGAGGTGATCGACCTGATCCTGACGGCCAAGGGCCGGTGGGAGCAGTGTGTTGAAGGGTGATGGCCGGCCTCAGTAGGGCGCGGCGGCAAGCGGCTTTTTCTTGACAAGCGGCAGCGGTATGGTACAGTGGCCCGTCTGAGGTGGGGCGGCGCTGTTTGCCGGCTCGCCGTCGGAGCGACAGCATAGATGAATTGAAGGGGAGGAGGACCGATTAATGCCCAAGCTGTATCTGTTTACGTCGGAATCGGTGACGGAAGGTCACCCCGACAAAATTGCCGATCAGATCTCCGATGCCGTTCTTGACGCCATCTTCGCACAGGACCCGTATGGCCGCGTCGCGTGCGAAACATTGGTGACGACCGGCCTGGCGTTCGTGGCTGGGGAGATCAGCACCAAGTGCTATGTAGACATCCCGAAGGTGGTCCGCGAGACCATCAGGGATGTCGGCTATACGAGAGCCAAATACGGCTTTGATCACGAGACCTGCGCTGTGATTACCTCTATCCAGGAACAGTCTGCCGATATCGCGTTGGGCGTGGATATCCAGGGAGCGGGGGACCAGGGGCTGATGTTCGGCTATGCCAGCGATGAGACGCCCGAGCTGATGCCGATGCCGATCATGCTGGCCCATAAGCTGGTCAGGCGATTGGCTGAGGTTCGGCGTACAGAGATCCTGGATTACCTGCGGCCGGACGGCAAGTCGCAGGTCACGGTCGAATATGTCAATGGGAAACCGAATCGGATCGATACCGTCGTGATCTCGACCCAGCACAGCCCGGATGTCTCGCTCAAGCAGATCCGGGAAGACGTCATAGAGCAGGTGATCCTCCCGGTCCTTCCGCGGGAGCTGGTGGATGCGGAGCGGATCCGATACCACATCAATCCGACCGGCCGCTTCGTGACCGGCGGACCGCACGGCGACACGGGGCTGACCGGCCGGAAGCTGATCGCGGATACCTACGGCGGGGTTGGGAGCCATGGAGGCGGCGCCTTCTCCGGCAAGGATCCGACGAAGGTGGATCGATCCGCGTCGTATAATGCCAGGTATATTGCGAAGAACTTTGTGGCGGCCGGCCTGGCCAAGAAATGCGAGGTCCAACTGGCCTACGCGATCGGGGTCGCCGAGCCGGTGTCGGTGCTGGTGGACAGCAAGGGAACGGGGACCATCCCGGATGAAGAGATGATCAAAATGGTCCCCATGCACTTTGAATTGACGCCTGCCGGGATGATTAAGGCGCTTGACCTTCGACGCCCGATCTATAAACAGACCGCCGCATATGGCCATTTCGGCCGCACAGAACCTGATTTTACGTGGGAGCGAACCGACAAGGCCGAGGCGCTGAGAAAAGACGCCGGTCGACTGGGCGCATAGAGACAGGGTACAGGATAGAAGAGACAGGGTTTGGGGTTTAGGGTGTAGGGTACGGACCCTAGACCCTAAACCCCTTCTTTTAATAACGATAATGATCCGGCTTAAAGGGACCATCTGGAGAGACTCCGATATATCTTGCCTGCTTGAGACTCAACCGGGTTAATTTGATTCCCAGTTTTTCCAAATGCAGTCGAGCGACTTCCTCATCCAGCTTTTTAGGCAAGGTATACACACCTACGGGGCGTGGATTGCTCCAAAGATCGATTTGGGCCAAGGTTTGGTTCGTAAATGAATTCGACATGACGAAACTTGGATGGCCTGTGGCACAACCGAGATTGACAAGACGTCCTTCAGCCAGAAGATAGAGGGTGTTCCCATTGGGAAGCACATATTTATCAACCTGGGGCTTGATGTTGATGTGTCGCACACCCGGAAGGGATTTCAACCCGGCCACATCGATTTCGCTGTCGAAATGCCCGATATTGCAGATGATGCTTTCCCCTTTCATCATC
>PQAQ01000209.1 GCA_003105305.1 Candidatus Methylomirabilota bacterium | reverse complement strand
CTGACGGCGGTTCCGGCCTTATGCCTCACAAAGCGCCGGCTGTCACTCCGGAGGACCTGTCTACGTGAGTCTATCTCCCGGTTGTGAGCGGGCGAGGAATGATGGAGAGGGTAGTCATGAATAATACGAACGAACCGGACACGACTGAGCAGCCATCGAACGCTTCGGCTACGGCCGATGAGCAGGTAGCACCGACTGACGGGACATCCTGGGCCCGCGAGGAGGATATCGACACCTTCGATCAGTTTGTTCGGAGATTCTGGAACGGGGAGATAACCCCGGATGAGTTCAAGCGGTTCCGCCTGCAGAACGGGATCTATGGGCAGCGGCAGGAAGGCGAACAGATGTTCCGGATCAAGATCCCGTGGGGCGGCCTTCAGGCGGCCCAATTGGAGCTGCTCGCCGAACTGGCCGCGAAGGCGCCGAACGGGGTGGCCCACGTCACGACACGCCAGAACATCCAGCTCCACTTTATCAAACTCGAACAGGTGATAGGGCTGATGAGAAGCCTGGCCACCGTCGGGTTGACGACGAGAGAGGCGTGCGGCAATACCGTTCGCAACGTTGTCGTCGGGCACTGCGCCGGGGTCTGCCCTCAGGAACTGTTCGACGTCACGCCGTATGCCGAAACGGTTGCGCGATTTCTGCTGCGCAATCCGATGAATCAGAATCTGCCGCGAAAGTTCAAGATCGCCTTCTCCGGCTGCCCGGACGACCTTGGTCTCAGTCCCATGCAGGATATCGGGGCCTGCGCTGTAGTCCGAGCGACGGCGGGACGGGAGGAGCGGGGCTTCCAGCTTTATGTCGGGGGCGGCTTGGGCCCGATGCCGCGCGTGGCGGACCTGCTTGAGGATTTTACGCCGGCGGATCGGTTGTTGCCGACAGTGGCTGCCATTGTGCGCGTATTCGACCGCCTCGGCAATCGCGACGATCGACATAAGGCGAGGATGAAGTTTGTGCTGAATAAGCTCGGGATTGAGGCATTTCGAACGTTGGTGTTCCAGGAGCGGACCGGCCTCGAGTCCACAATGGCCGGACAGTTTCCCTCGTCCGTGATCTGGGAGAAGGTTCCGCTTCAGCGTGCGTCGTCTCTACCGGCGGCTTCTCCGGGAGAGTCGGACAATCCCGCGTATCGGCGGTGGCGGGCGACGAATGTCCTGATGCAGAAACAGGTCGGGTATACGATGGTCTCAATCCGCCTCGAGCTTGGGGACATCACCTCCGCGCAGCTCAGGACCCTTGCATTCGTGGCGCGGGAGTTCGGCGATGGCGCCGTCCGGAGTACGAACCAGCAGAACTTCGCCCTTAGGTGGATCCCCACCGAGCGTCTGCCCGCGCTCTATCGGATACTGAGCGCCGTCGGTCTGGCTGCGCCCTCGGCTGAACGGCTGGCGGACGTCACCGCCTGTCCCGGCGCCGATACGTGTCAGCTCGGGATCACCTCCTCGCGCGGTCTGGGCGCTGCCGTGAGCGCCCTCTTCGATGATGAGTTGAAAGACCTGGCGGATGAAAGCGGGATCCGAATCAAGATCTCCGCCTGTCCGAACTCCTGCGGTCAGCATCATCTTGCCGATATCGGTTTGTACGGCGGCGCGAAAAAGTTTGAGGGGGAACCCTCAAAGTGGGTCCAGGTGCCGACCTATGAGATGCTGCTGGGCGCAAGGTTGACGCCGGGCCAGGCGAACTACGGTATGCCGGTGGCGAGGATTCCGGCAAAGAATGCTCCGGGCGCGGTGGAGGCGGTCCTCCGTCTGTATCAGAAAGAGCGACGGAACGGCGAACCGTTTACGGATTTTCTCGATCGATTTGGGTTGGAGTCGGTGAAGACGGTTCTGACGCCGTTTACGACCCTGCCGCCGGCATCCGAGGCGCCGGATCGGTATCTTGATTACAATACTGAAGAGGCGTTTTCGATCCATGTCGGCCCCGGCGAGTGCGCGTCGTAGGTGTCGGATCGCAAGGTTGTGGAACCAGGTCGGAAAGATCGGCGTACAACACTAATAAGAGGAGGATCAATGAAAAAAGGAATCGTCAGGCCGGTCCTGTTTGTCGCGGGACTGACCTTGGTTGTGGGTATCACGTCATGGGTCGGTCAGGCATGGGCGTACGAGGCCTGGGTGACGAATCAGGAAGATCATACCGTCGCCGTGATCGATACTGAAACCAATAGGGTCATTGATACGATTAAGCCGGGCAGTAAGAAGCCGCACAACATCGCCTTTACGCCTGACGGCGTCTATGCGTTTATCGCGAACGCCGGATCCAATAATGTCAGCATGATTGAGGCGAAAACGAGAAAGCTGGTTGCTGCGCTACCCGCCGGGACCAAGGCGCACGGCCCTGCCGTTACCCCGGATGGAAGACAGCTCTGGGTGGCGAATCCAGGTTCCAACGATGTGACGGTTATTGATCTGGAGAATCGGCAAACAATCGAAACAATCCCGGTGGGAAAAGCGCCTGCCCTTGTGGTCTTTGACCCAAAGGGGGCGCGAGCCTATGTCAGCAACGGGGGGTCGGGCGACGTATCGGTCATTGATGTGACGAGTCGCAAGATTGTGGCAACGATCGACGCGGGCAAAGGCGCGATGGGGACAGATGTCACCTGGGACGGGAAGCTCTTGCTGGTCACGGCCGGGGATGTAGATCAGATCGACGTCATCCATCTCATGAATCATCAGATCGCGGCCAGGATTGCCCGCGAGGGTGAGCCGCATGGCCTGGTTATCTCGCCGGATGGGAAGCAGGCATTCGTGGCCAATCGAAAAGCCAATGTGGTGTCCGTCATCGACTGCAAGGCGCTCAAGATCGTCAAAGATATCCCGGTAGGTAAGCGGATCGATATCCTGACGATTACGCCCGATGGCCGCCGCCTCTACGTTACCAGCCGCGATACGAACAGCGTGCTTGCCATTGATACGCTGACGGACAAGGTTGTTGCTGAGATCCCAACAGGCAAAGATCCGCATGGGATTGCCGTACGCCCGGCGAGCCACCACTAAGATGAACTAGGGATGCGTGAGTCGCCGGAAAGAACAGAGTCGCAGTGTGATGCTGTACCAACCGCATAGATGTACGTACATTCCGTCAAGGAGGAGTGATGGCAGAACAATCCGGAGTTCAGGGTGTGACTCAAGGACGTGTGAGGTTGTCGGCGGAGGATGTCGCCGGGCTGAATCAGCGGTTTCGTGGCTCCAAACCGGAGGCGGTGCTTCGATGGGCGATTGACACCTTCGGCTCCAGACTGGCGTTCGCCAGCAGTTTTGGGGCCGAGGATATGGTGCTGATCGATATGCTGTCGAAGATCGAGGCGCCGATTACGATCTTTACCCTGGATACCGGCCGCTTGCATGAGGAGACGTACGACGTGATGGAGCGGACCCGGGATCGGTACAAGGTTGCGGTCCAGAGCTATTTCCCCGGACGTGACGCCGTCGAGGCGCTGGAGCGGGAGCGCGGATTTTATTCCTTCCGGCAGAGCGTCGAAGAGCGGAAGTTCTGCTGTTTCGTCAGAAAGGTAGAGCCGCTCGGTCGGGCGCTGAAGGATGTTGACGCATGGATCACCGGGCTCAGGCGGGAGCAGGCTGCAACCCGCACCGGTATAGATGTTGTGGAGATCGATGCGAGCCACGACTCAATCGTCAAGATCAATCCGCTGACCGATTGGACCGAGCCTCAGGTCTGGGCGTATCTCCGCGAGCACGATGTGCCCTACAATGCCCTTCATGATCAAGGGTTCCCCAGCATCGGCTGCTCGCCGTGTACGCGGGCGATCAAGCCGGGCGAAGATGTGCGAGCGGGGCGCTGGTGGTGGGAAAACCCGGCGACCAAGGAGTGCGGTTTGCATATTGACAGTAAGCATGGCGCGCGGTAAGAGCGGCTAACAATAACAGGCCATTTGCAACGGGAGAGCAGAGAATGGCGGAAGCAATAGAATTGACGGAGAACGAGGAGTCGACGCCGATTCTTCCGCACGGTGGGCGGCTTGTCTCGCGAGTATTGACAGGGGAGGCCAGGGCGGATGCGATCGGCAGAGCGCGAGATCTTCCAACGATCTCGCTGAACGCCAGGGCTATTTCTGATGTGGAATGTCTGGCCACCGGTGTGTTCAGCCCGCTCGAGGGCTTCATGAATCGGGCTGATTACGAGGGTGTCGTCAATGAGATGCGCCTGAAGAACGGCATCCTGTGGACGCTGCCGATTACGTTGGCTGCGCCCAAGGATGATGTGACCGCGCTGAAACAGGGCGGCGAGGCGGCGTTGCTGGACTCGGATGGCGAACTGCTCGGCTTACTGTCGGTAGAGGAGATGTTTCCCTTCGACAAGCGGGCGGAGGCATGCCTGGTTTATGCCACGGAAGAGACGCGCCATCCGGGCGTGCAGTACCTGTACCAGCGGGGCGATCTCCTGATAGGCGGGGCCGTCAATCTGGTTCGCCCGCCGTCGCTGCCGGGGTTTGAAGACTATTATTGTGTGCCGGCTGAGACGCGACGACGATTCAAGGAGCGCGGATGGCAGACCATTGTCGGGTTTCAGACCCGCAACCCGATTCATCGGTCGCATGAGTACATCCAAAAGTGCGCGCTGGAGTTGATGGACGGGTTGCTGATCCACCCGCTGGTCGGTCGGACAAAGCTCGATGATGTTCCGTCGGAGATCCGCCTTCGCTGCTATCGCGCCCTTGAGGAACGCTACTTTCCGAAAGAGCGCGTCATGCTGAGCGTCTTCCCCGGCGCTATGCGATATGCGGGTCCGCGTGAGGCGGTCTTCCATGCGCTGGTTCGGAAGAACTACGGCTGTACCCACTTCATCGTTGGCCGAGACCCCGCTGGGGTAGGAGGGTACTATCATCCGTATGCGGCCCGGGACCTCTTCCTGCGGCTGAAGCGCGACGAGTTGGATATCACCCCGCTCTTTTTCGATGAGGCGTTCTTCTGCCGTCGCTGCGATGGGATGGCCTCAGCCAAGACCTGTCCGCATGACGCATCCGAACGGGTGACGTTGAGCGGCACGCGCGTGCGCGAACTGCTTCGGAGCGGAGAGGCGCTGCCGGAGGAGTTCACACGGCCGGAGGTGTCCGAGATCCTCGCGGAGTGGATGCAGGGTGTATAATCAGCGCTTCCGCGGTCGGACGGTGGGGTAGTCGGCGTCAAGCCAGTTGCCTATGCCGCCGGCTACGTTGCCGACCCTCGGAAACTTGTGGTGCAGCAGAATGCTGGCGGCTGTCGTGCTGCGCAGACCTTCCTGACAGATGAGGATGATGTCTTTGCGCGGATCGAGCGATTCGGCGCGCTGCCAGATCTCGCCAAGCGAGATGAGCAGCGAGCCATCGATATACCCCAGATCCCACTCAAAGGGCTCGCGCACGTCGATCAGCGTCGGGATATCGCCGACACGGTTCAGGCGCTGCCACAGCGTCTGAACCGTGATCTGTGCGAGTTGAACCAACGGGATTCCAGCGCTGCGCCACGCCTGGATGTCTGCGTTCATCGTTCCGCGAAGAGGGTTACGATCCTGTGTTGTAAGGGCAGCGGCTGCGGCATCGATAATCTGCTTATCCTCGGATAACAGGATAATTGGGGACCGGGGTGGGCTCGCCGTCGCGATGCGCTCAGGGAGGCTCTTGCGACTGAAGGCGACGCTGATACTTCTCGGAATATGGTGAGCGGCAAAATCCTCATACCGGCGCAGATCGATCAACAGCATGCCGGCCTCTGATGCGCTGTGGGCTTGTTGTGGCGTGAACCTCGGCAGCTCTGTCGGCATCGCGTCGGATCCTCCGATAATGGTGATCTGCAGATTGAATTTGGGCTTTACAGCGTTATGGACACAGTTTATACTCCGATTCGCACGACAGGCTCAAGTAGAATCTGAAACGACGAGATCGATCCTCACGGTGACGATGACAAAACAACGCCTGCACCTGACATTTACCGGCAAGCTGACCGAAGAGCCGATCCTGTGGCAGTTGAGCCAGACATTCGATCTGGTCTTTAATATTCGTCAGGCCGATTTTACCGAGGGGATCGGATGGATCATGGCTGAACTTGAGGGTGACCCGCAGTCGCTCGAAAATGGGATCAAGTGGCTGGAGGGTCGCGGTGTCCACGTGGCGCCAATCGAACAGGAGACCGTCTCGTGAGGCGCTCTATTTATACTTGACAGAGGTAAGCGGTTTTGATTATATAACCGCCGTTAGCCTTTTCATCCAGAGTGGCTGAGGGACTGGCCCTGCGAAGCCACGGCAACCGGTTTGCGGCCTGTATGGGCAGACAGTGGTGCCAACTCCTACATCCCAGACACAAGGGGGGATGAGAGATGAGAAGGAAGCCGTCGATTCCGACAGCCCCTTCTCATAGCCGTGAGAAGGGGCTTTTCATTTCAATAAAGGGGTTACGCAATGGCAAAACGGATGATCACATTGATCTACCCGCAGGTACTCATCAAAGAGCCGGTGATCTACCGTCTTTCGCGGACATTCAAACTCATTCCCAACGTCCGCCGAGCGCGGGTCACGGAGCAGACAGGCGAGGTGATGTTGGAACTCGACGGCGAGGAGGATGCGTTAAACAGAGGGATTGCCTACCTGGCCGGTTTGGGGATCAAGGTAGAGCCGACGCCAGAGAAGGGATGTTGAGATGGGGTTGGTGAAGGGATTAAAATGCAGGGAGTGCGGCAGACCATATCCCGCCGATCCTTTGCACGTCTGCGAGTACTGTTTTGGGCCGCTTGAGGTTGATTACGATTACGACGCGCTGCGAGGCCGACTGACCAGAAAGGCGATTGAGGCCGGTCCGCCAAGTATCTGGCGATATCAGCCGCTGCTGCCGATAGACGGAGAGCCCGTCGTCGGGAGGCATTGCGGGATGACGCCACTCGTCAGAACCAACAACCTGGCCCGCGCATTAGGAATGCGAGAGGTCTTCGTTAAAAACGATACTGTGAGCCACCCTACGTTTTCGTTCAAGGACCGGGTGGTGGCGGTAGCGGTGACAAAGGCCGTAGAGTTTAACTTTAAGGTGGTGGCTTGCGCCTCTACGGGTAATCTGGCAAACTCGGTAGCGGCCCATGCCGCCGAAGGCGGACTTCCCAGCTTCGTATTTGTGCCGGCAGACCTGGAGCAGGGCAAGGTGTTGGGCACCCTGGTGTACAACCCAAAGCTGGTGGCGGTAGACGGCAACTACGATGAGGTCAATCGTCTGTGCAGCGAGATTGCGGATAAATATGGATGGGCATTTGTAAATATCAATATCCGGCCGTACTACGCGGAGGGCTCCAAGACCTTCGGGTACGAGGTTGCGGAACAGCTCGGCTGGCGCGCGCCCCAACACATCGTGGTGCCGGCCGCCGGAGGTTCGTTGGTCACGAAGATCTTAAAGGGGCTCAAGGAGTTCGACCGACTAGGCCTTCTGGACGGCGGTTGCCATACGCGGATGTATGTGGCCCAAGCCGAGGGATGCGGTCCGATTGTCACTGCCATTAAAGAGAATAGCGAGATTATCAGGCCGGTGAAGCCGAAGACCATTGCCAAGTCGCTTGCTATAGGGAACCCGGCGGACGGGTACTACGCGTACAGAGCTGTGAAGGGGAGTGGCGGGCATGGGGAGCATGCGACGGACGACGAAATCGTAGATGGGATACGACTGTTGGCGAGCACGGAAGGGATCTTTGCCGAGACGGCAGGCGGGGTGACGGTTGCGGCTGCCAAGCGGCTGATCGAGCAGGGACGAATCCCTCGTGACGAAAGTCTGGTGCTCTGCATTACCGGCAACGGGCTGAAGACCCAGGAGGCGGTCGCATCATCATTGAAGGTTCGGTTTCACATCAAGCCGACCCTTCGGTCATTCGACGAAGCCATGGCGTCTCACGATATCGATATCACGCCAAGGTGAGCAGGCAGCACATAACCAACAGCGATAGGGCATCATTGAAAGGAGCCGAATTGATGAGTGTGAAAGTGCGCATTCCGACCCCGTTGCGTGGTCTGACCAGCGGTCGGGGGGAAGTCGAAGGACAGGGGAACTCCGTGAATGAACTGATTGAGAACCTGGAGCGGTCGTATGCCGGATTGAGGGAACGGATCTATGATGACACCGGCAGTGTTCGCCGCTTTATTAATATCTACGTGAATGAGGAAGATATCCGATTTTTGCAGGGGGTTGCGACACCGCTCAAGCCGGGCGATCTCGTATCTATCGTTCCGGCCATTGCCGGGGGTGACTAACCGATGCCGCAGGTCAGTTTCTAGCCCACAAACGAGGCCGATGGGTTCGTCTGTAAGAACCTCCGATTGCAACGCGTCGGCGCGGCTATCGAAAGGATGCGTTACTTTACGGTCCGATCGAAGCGCTTGATCATCTCGGCGCTGATGTCGAGGTTTTTGTTAAAGTACAAGATGCCGGGGCGCTGCGCTTCCAGAATAACGGAAAAACCTTTTTCGGTAGCGTAGGCTTTTAGCAGGCTGTCGAACTGGTCAGCTAACTTCTGGAGACTCTCCGTCTCGGTATTCTTTAACTCCTCCGTCTTATCTTCGAGGAGGCGTTGAAAGGTTGCTGCGTCGCGTTCGAGCGTTGCGGCACGGTCCCGACGTTCTGCGGGCGCGAGCCGAGATGCCGCCGCCTCGAGTTCCTTTTGGCGTGCGAGCAGCTTGGCCTCTTCGGCCTTCATCTCTTTTTGTAACTTCTCCGCCACCTTCTCCAAGCGCGACTTCGCGGCCTTGCCGGCCTTGGAGCCAAGCACCACCTCCCGGAAGTCTACGACGCCAATCTTGAGCGATTCTTTCCCGGCCGCCGCTGCCGTTGCGACAGCAAGGCACATTCCCAAACAGACTATGGCGCAACCGACGAAAACACTCGCAGTTGTTGATCGTGATTTCATGGCGATCCGAATAATGCGGCGCGGTTAAAAGGTTAAGCGATCAGGCAGCGGCGTTGCCGGCATAGGAGCCGGCTGCAGCTTTGGAATGGTCCGAATCCGGCGGTCGGTTTGTTCGAATATGAGAGACGGCCACCACGTAGACCATGTCCAGACACCTGCCAAATCACCCTGAGTGACGACTTCTACTTGTGATTGTTCGGCGCTCATAGCCCGAACAGCGACATACACGATTTCTCCCCGGCTTTGCTCCCTGTACGCGGTAGAGACAAATGTAAGGCGAGGATTCGCATCTATCGTTCTGCTTCACTGTCCGCGTCGTCTCGTTTGGCCATCCACCACGCTACCAGGATGGTCAGCGCCATCAATACCGGGGTCACGCCGTAGGCGAGGGTGATAATGACGATCTGCCGCATGTCTCTCTTTTCACGAACAGCAGCCTACGGGCAGCGCGATGCGCCCTATCGAGTCGAATATGACGAGAGTTCGGCTGCAAGGCTAGGACGTTCACGAATGAGTTCCTGGGGGAGGCCGAAACTGACCTCCTCTTTAATCGGCTCGATCTCCTCGATTTCGGTGACACCCAAATTCTTGAAATAGCCGACAACTCCCTGGACCAGATGCTCGGGGGCCGAGGCTCCAGCCGTCACCCCAATGACCCGAGTCCCCTCAAGCCAGGCCGGGTTGATCTCACTGACATCGTCGATCAGGTAGGCCTGGACCCCTACTCCTTTGGCGACCTCGATCAGCCGCTTGGAATTCGAGCTATTCTGCGAACCGAGGGCCAGGATCAGGTCGACGCGTGACGCCAACTCCTTCAGGGCGGTCTGCCGATTCTGTGTCGCGTAGCAAATATCGTCCTTCGACGGAGAGGCCAGCGCCGGGAACTTTTGTTTCAGCGCGTCGATAATGCCTCGGGTGTCATCAAGGCTGAGCGTGGTTTGAGTAATCACCGCCACCTTGGCGGGATCGGGAACATTCAACTCGTCCAATTGCTCCACCGATCCGATGACGGTGATGGCGTCAGGCGCCTCGCCGGTTGTTCCGATTACCTCATCGTGTCCTTTGTGGCCGACCAGGATGATTGAGTGGCCTTCCTGGGCATACTTGATCGCCTCATTATGAACCTTTGTCACCAGAGGACAGGTAGCGTCGATGACCTTCAACTGTTTGGCTGCCGCCTGTGCGCGCACCTCCGGAGAGACGCCGTGGGCGCTATAGATGACACGCGCGCCATCGGGAACCTCGTCCAGGTCGTCGACAAAGATCGCTCCCTTTTTTCGCAGCTCATCGACAACGTGGCGGTTGTGGACGATCTCTTTCCGCACATACACCGGCTCATCGTACAGATCGAGAGCGATCTTGACGACGTCGATAGCGCGATCTACCCCGGCACAGAACCCTCTCGGCGTTGCCAGGATTAACTTCTCGACGGTCACAGGCATCCCTCTTATAGTTCCATTCAGGATCAATTGATGCGGATTATGAGTATGGCAGGCATCATAGCAGGAGCGGGCCATGCTGTCAAAAACCGCTTCAGGAATTGCATCGGTTTGGATGCTTGCGCCTGTCTCAGTCCGCCTTTTCCAAGAGGTATATCAGTGCGCGACAGAAGGCCGGCAGGTCCTTGGCCTCTCTTGCCGTAATGAGGTTGCCGTCCACGACGACCTCTTGATCGACATAGCGAGCGCCGGCGTTCACCAGATCGTCTTTGATCGAATGGAAGCAGGTAGCGGTCTTTCCCTCAAGGACTCCAGCGGAACAAAGCACCCAGGCGGCGTGGCAGATGGCACCCACAACCTTCCCTCCGAGGATGGCGTCCTTCACCAGCTTCACCATTGCCGGAGAGCGGCGCATGAGATCCGGCGCGTAGCCGCCGGGGATAATGATACCGTCGAAGTCATCGGCCGTGACCTGCTCAGCCGCCACGTCGGCCTTCACCGGATAGCCCGATTTGCTGGAGTAGGTCGTTGCGCCGGTCCCGACCACCGTGACGTC
>PQAQ01000208.1 GCA_003105305.1 Candidatus Methylomirabilota bacterium | reverse complement strand
CAGAATCCGAAGAGGGCCGCCGGTTAGACGGCGCGGGCAAGACGGACAGTGACCGTGGTGCCGCCTGCCGGCAGGCTCTCGACCGAGATCGATCCGCCCTGGGCCTCGACGATCCCGCGGCAGATGGCCAGGCCCAACCCGACGCCGGGAACCTCGGAGGCGCGCGCGGCATCCCCGCGATAGAAGCGCTCAAAGACCCGCGGCAACTCCTCGCGCGAGATACCCGGACCGGTATCCGAGACAGTAAGTCGCACCTGGTTGCCCTCGCCGCCGACGCGCACCGTCACGTGGCCTCCAGGGGGTGAGAACTTGATGGCGTTCTCCAGCAGGTTGCCGATGACCTGCGCGAGGCCCCCGTCGTACACGGCAACGGAGAAAGGGGCGGCCGGTTCGACCGCCACGGTCACGTGCTTGCGCTGCGCCCCGGGCTCGAGCCGTTTGACGGCCTGATCGATAACCGTTACCACATCGACCGCCTCCCGCCTGTACCCGTGGGGTTCGCCCGCGTCCAGTCGCGCCAGCATCAGCAGGTCGGCCGTGAGACACGACAGCCGTTCCACCTCCTCCAGACAGGAGAGGAGTACCGCCTGGTACTCTGCGGGATCCCTCGGTCGTCGAAGGGCGACCTCCAACTCCGCGCGCAGACGCGACAGCGGCGAACGCAGCTCGTGAGCGGCATCGGCGGTAAAGCGGCTCTGCACCGCAAAGCTGCGCTCGAGTCGATCCAGCATCCCGTTGAGCGTATCGACCAGCCGACCGATCTCGTCGGTGGCGCCGGGATGCGGCAGCCGGTCTCGAAGATTGGTCTCGCCGATGCGTTGGGCCATTGCCGCCATCGCCTGGATGGGACGCAGGGCGTTCTTGGCGAGAATGGCGCCTGTCAGCGTGACGACCGCCAGCAAAGTAACCGAGACGACCAACATCAGGAGGCGTGTCGTGCTGAGGAACGTCCGAATCGGGCGGAGCGAGGTGGCAACCTGAAGGATGTAGCGGACCTCGCCATTGTCCTCGACCGGCAGGGAGACCAGGCGCACCGGGTCCCCGGCGAAGTCGGGCAGCGTGTCCAGGACGGTTTCCCGGTTGCGAACGCGGGAGAGCAGGACCTGTGGCGCCGGAAGCGTCGTATCGCCGAGACTGGCGCTGCGAAGGATGACGCGGCCATCCAGATCCAGAATCTGCACCAGCTTGTCGAGGGCGCGCAACTGTGGCGCCCCCGGCGCGCCCCGATGCTCGTGCAGGTGGATCGTTGCACTGTCCAGCGCCGATGCCGCCTCGGTCTGGGCAAGGGCCAGCAGGGCCGCGTCCACCTGATCGTGGAGACGTCTTTGCAGCAGCCAATCGGCCGCCACAAAGGTCCCTGCCAGGATGACCGCAAGACCGACCCCGTGCCAGAAGACCAGACGCGCCCTGAGCCCCCAGCGCGTCATTCCGGCTCCTCACCCAGCCGATAGCCGCGTCCGCGGACGGTATGGATGAGCGGCACTGATGAACTCGCATCGATCTTCTTGCGCAGATTGCTGATATGCACATCGACGAGGTTGGTCAGGTTGTCGAATTCGTGCGCCCAGATATGCTCGCCCAGCGTGGTGCGGGTCACCACCTGGCCGGTGCGGCGCGCCAGGAACTCGAGAATGGTGTACTCCTTGGTCGTCAACTTGACGGGCGCGTCGCCGCGCGTGACGCGGTGGCTGACCGGATCGATGACGAGGTCGGCGATCCGCAGCACCGCGGGCCGCGGGCCGGCCCCCCGTCTCAGCAGCGCCCGGACACGGGCCAGCAGTTCGGCGAAGGCGAACGGCTTGACCAGGTAGTCGTCGGCGCCGGTGTCGAGCCCCTTGACACGATCCTGTAGCGCATCCCTCGCCGTCAGCATCAGGATGGGCATGGAGAGGCCGCGGGCGCGCAGGTCGCGGCAGAGCTGAATCCCGTCCTTGCCGGGCAGCAGCCAGTCAAGGACGATCAGATCGTACTCATTCGTGGAGGCGAGATAGTCGCCTTCATCGCCGGAGTGGGCGACATCAACGACCACGCCCTCCTCGGCCAGCCCCTGTTTCAGGACCCGCGCCGCCTTTCGATCGTCTTCAACAAGCAGGAGCCGCATGGCGTCAACGGTACTGTCGGGACCGGGCGGGTGTCAAGGGAAAGTGATGATCGCGGGTTTCAGTTGGGATGGTTCGGGATCAGTCTTGGAGGGTGTGCAACTGTTCGAGCGAGGCGCTGTCTTCACCGTCGAGATTCAGGGCCGCCATGAACTCGCCGATGGCCAGGTCGCGCATTCCGAGCCGCTTGTAGGCAAGTCCCAGATGGAAGTGGGAGGAGGCATCCTCAGGATTCTCGGACACCACCTGCGAGAATTCCCGAATCGCGTCATGCCACTGCCGTTTCCGCTCGTAGGCGATGCCGAGGTGGTAATGCACGATGACGTGCTCGGGGTCCGCCTCCAGCACCTTCCTGAAACTCTGTATGGCCAGGTCCAACTTGCCAAGGTGGAAATAGGACTTGGCCATCCGAAAGTAAGCCCATGGGTTGGCCGGGTCCAGCGTCAGGATCTTCTGAGCGGCTTCGATGGCGGCGTGAAACATGCACCGCCGGTAGTACCAGAGGCTGAGCTGAAAGAGGGCTTCAAGGTGCTTGGGATCCAGAAGGATCACCCGCTGCATCTCGGCAATCGCTTCTTTTGCTCGCCGCGCCCGGAGATACTGAAGCGCAAGGCGGTACCGTGCCTGGACGTTTTCCGGGTCCACTTCGACGGCCTTACGATAGGCCTCAAGAGTTTGCGGGATCGACTCGTCTTGCATCTCGGTCTTCCCCCTCACAGAGGCAATCGAGCAATTATGTTGTTATCTTACCGCCGGCCCGAAACGGGGGTCAAGAGTTATATCGGAGAACCCATGTCCTGCTCTTCGACGGGTAGGCTCTCGATCCGTGTCAGGTGAACCTGGGTGGGATACGGCATCTCGATCCCTTCTTTCTCAAAGGCCGTCTTGATCCGCCTTCGAAACTCCCGAGCTACCTCCCATTGTCGCTGGGGCAGCGTCTTGATCAGCGCCTTGATGATGACCTGAGATTCAGCGAATGACTCAATACCAAGTACCTCCGGAGGCTCCAGGATCAGCGGTCCCATCCGTTCGTCCTTGGCCAGTTCCTGACCGATCCGTTGCAGCACCTCGACGACCCAGTCGATATCCTCATCGTAGGCGACGCCGATATCCAGGGCGACCCGCGACCACTCCTTCGTCAGATTCGAGACGACCTTCAGCTCGCTGTTGGGGATAAAGTATACCGCACCGCTACTAAAATCCCGCAGGATCGTTACCCGCAGATTGAGCCGCTCTACCGTACCGCTGATCTCGCCCGCCTTGATCACATCACCCACCGCAAACTGCCCCTCAAGGATAATAAAGAACCCGGCGATCACATCCTTGATCAGGCTCTGAGCGCCGAAACCGACGGCCAGACCCACAACGCCGGCGCCGGCAATGACGGGCCTGATGTCCAGCCCGAGTTCCTGCAGCCCCATCATCGCGGCGATGATCACAATCACCGTCGTGCCTACAGTCCTGACGATGCCGGCGAGCGTCAGGGCGCGCTTTTCCCGCTCGCCGACCTGGTCGACCCCCTCTTCCGTCACGGCCAGAACGACCCGGTCCGAGCCCAGCTTGAGAAGACGGACCAGCAGCAGGCTCCCGGTAACGATAATCGCCAGTCGGACGCCGCCGGTCCGCAGCCAATGAAGGAGCTCCTCCATCACCCCCGCATTCATCATGTCAGCGCTGCCCCTATCCGCCCTTCCCACAGCTCGCCCGGGCCCAGATGGAGATCCCAGGTCGGCATGGCGGCCATGCCTTGAACGGTCCGTTGATATCCGTCCTCAGACTGCGAGACCGTGGCTATCAGATGGCTGTACAGCATCGCGGGCCGGCTCAGTTCTATGTGAAGCTGCGGACCGAATTCTTCGACAGACAGGGTGAAGCGCTCGACCGCGGCCGTGCCCGCCGGATGATCCAGCGAAACCCGCCGGTCGCCTTGCGTCACAAGCGATTGACCAAAGGCGAGGCCTGACAGGAAAAAGTTCAGCTCCACCCCGAAGCGAATATCCAGACGGTCGCGTCCCTGATTCTGCATACGGTACAGTACCGTGAGACCCCGATTATCCGTAATGCTGTAGTTTTTTTGCAGAAGGACCGGGTGGTTGAGATCGGACTCGGTGCGAATCTGCCCTGATCGTTCAAGGACCACGCCGCTGGAGGTCGGCCTGAAGCCCCACAATGTCTCAATGAAGTCGCCTCGCTCGTCCAGTTGACCGCCCGCCCACGCCGACAAGGGGTCAGGATCAATAAACAAGTGGTCCAAAAATGCGGCGCGCTCCCATTGATCATAGCTGAGGGCGTTCGCCAGATCGGYCGGCGCCGCCCGCTGCAGGTCGTGAATCCCGGGGATCCCCTCGTGCGTCTGCTTTTCGGGCTCCGCTGCCGCGCGTCGGATGGCATCGTGATACAGTTCCGGGCGGCGCGTGAGGATATTGAGAAGATTGATCTCTCCGGCGAAGTCGGTCCACTCCACCAGCCGACCGCCGCGATGCGGCTGAATCTGAGCCGAGAACTGACTGCTGGAGACGCAGACCTCCGGCGCTCCATCGCAATCAACATCGGACACCTCCACTTTCAGCTTCTGGCGGCGGCGAATCTGCGCCTCAGCGCGCGCCAGATGCCGCCAGATCTCGTGTCGCAAGTGAGGCAGGTACAAGCCGCCGAATATCCCGTGCCAGTAGGCGTCGTTACATTGAGCTGCAAGCAGCTCAAGTCTGGCCTTTGCAGCGCCGCGCCCTGCCGGCAGCAGTCGGCCAAGCGCCAGTCCCTTTTTATGCGCCCGGTTTGCCTCGGGATACCGGACCAGGAAATGCTTCCAATGTCCCCCGCGTAAATGAGGCATGAACCGATCAACGTCAGAACCAACGCGGCTTTTCAACTCCTCAAACCGTCGCCCCCCGTCCGGCCCAAGCGACCATTCTTCCATTTCGACATAGGAACAGGTGGGCAGATAACAGAGGCCGGCAGGCGCGTCATTATCCAGCGCCTCACTGACCGTCTGCGTAACGAGCCAATCGTCTGCGCCTTCCAGCAGGTCCAGAAACCCCTTCAGCCATCCGTCTTTATAGACCCACTGCGCGGTTCCTGGCCAGCCTCCGAACTTCTCGCCGTCGTCGGCCGCAATGGCCAGCCGCCCTCCTATCTGCATAATCCAATGCAGGTGCGTTTCAATCTCGGCGGGCGGGCGGAACGGGATCAGATACCGGAGTCCCTTGTCGATAGGAAAGACGGCCAGCGACTGCCCTTCCGCCTCGGTCAGGTAGTAGTCGTGCAACCGCTCGGCCTGGAACCCGGACGTAAGAAAGGCGCGGTCATCCATCAGGACATAGTCGACCTTCGCATCGACCAGCGACGGGATGATCGCGCTGTCCCAGATCCGCTCCGTCAGCCACAGACCACGCGGGCGAACGCCGAAACGGGACTGGAGTCGCTCGCTCATCAGCGTAACCTGGGCGATACGGTCGTCGTGCGGAATGGCCGCCAGGACCGGCTCGTACATCCCTCCGCCCAGAAGCTCCAGCCGGCCGCTCTGGACTAGTTCGCCGATGAGATCGAGATAGTCCGGGGCTCGCCGCTCCAGCCACAACAGCAGCGGGCCGCTCAGGTGCAGGGTGAATGTGAGCGCCGGCCTCGCCGCGATGGCCTCCAGAAATGGTCGGTAGGCCGAGTCCGTCAACGCCTGGATCACCTGATCAAAGTTGCCCAGAGGCTGATGGTTGTGCAGAACAAGCAGAAAACGAAGCTTTCCCGGAATGTTGCTACGAAGCCGCTCGAACGATCTATCCGTCATTGTGCAACGTTCCGTAGGCACAGGTCGAGCGCCATTCCGCTGGAGTATTCATGCCGCGCCCGTGGCGGTTGCAGACTTAAGGATCAACCCGCCCAATGGAGGAAGGGTGAGCAACAGTGAGAACGGCCGTCCATGTTCTGGAATCGGCTCTGCCATGATGCCGCCGCTGTTCCCAAGATTGCCGCCGCCGTAGAGCCCCGCATCCGAGTTCAGCAGCTCCACATAGTAACCCTCGATCGGCACACCGATGCGATAGCCGTATCGAGGCACGGGGGTAAAGTTGCAGACGACTACTATGAAGTTGTTCGGATTCTGAGCGCGCCGCAGGAACGAGACGATGCTTCCTTGCCAATCATGACAGTCGATCCACTCGAATCCGTGCGGATCAAAATCGACCTCGTACAGAGCCGGCTGGCATCGGTACAGCCGGTTCAGATCCTGCACCAGCCTTTGCAGTCCTTTGTGGTGGGAGCCTTCGGTGAGCAGATGCCAGTCCAGCTCCCGGTCGTGATCCCACTCGCGCCACTGGCCGAACTCCCCCCCCATAAACAGGAGCTTCTTCCCCGGATGGCCATACATGTACACATAAAAGCAGCGCAGGTTTGCAAACTTCTGCCATGTATCACCCGACATCTTTCCGAGCAGTGANNCCCATAAACAGGAGCTTCTTCCCCGGATGGCCATACATGTACACATAAAAGCAGCGCAGGTTTGCAAACTTCTGCCATGTATCACCCGACATCTTTCCGAGCAGTGAGCCTTTCCCATGCACCACCTCGTCATGCGAAAGCGGCAGGACGAAGTTCTCGTGGAAGGCATAGAGCAAACCGAAGGTCAGGTTGTTATGGTGATAGCTTCTATGAATTGGGTCGAGCGCCATGTACCCGAGCAGGTCATGCATCCACCCCATATTCCACTTGGATCCGAAGCCGAGCCCGCCCATATGGGTCGGACGAGAGACCTGGGGCCATGCGGTCGATTCCTCAGCGACCGTCATGACGCCGGGATGGCGCTCGTAGACCAGT
>PQAQ01000207.1 GCA_003105305.1 Candidatus Methylomirabilota bacterium | reverse complement strand
CCTCCGCCGATATCGATCAGAATAACCCCCAGGTCTTTCTCGTCTGCGGTTAACGTCGCTTCGCTGGAGGCCAGCGGCTGTAGCACGATATCCCGCACCTCCAGCCCGGCCCTGTTCGCGCACTTGACGATGTTTTCCGCCGAGGCGACCGCGCCCGTAACAATATGAATCTCGGCCTCAAGCCGGCCGCCGCTCATCCCGACCGGTTCCTTTACCCCTCCTTGATCGTCGATGATAAACTCCTGAGGAATGATGTGAATCACTCGGCGATCGGCAGGCAGCGTAATCGCCTTGGCCGCCTCAAGTACCCGATCGACATCGGCCTGCGTAATCTCCTGATTCTTGCCGGACACCGCAATGACCCCGCGGCTATTAATACCCTTGATGTGGCTTCCCGCAATCCCCACAAACGCGGAATCCAGGGCTACCCCAGCCATTCCCTCCGCCGCCTCGACTGCCCGYCTGATCGACTCAACCGTCACATCGATATTGACGACGACACCCCTCTTGAGTCCCTGTGACGGGCTGATCCCGCATCCGATGATCTCGACTCCACTATCTGTCACTTCAGCGACGATGACGCAAATCTTGGTCGTGCCGATGTCGAGCCCTGTGACGATCTCACCCTTACGGCTCATGCGCCCTCCTTCGAAAGCGGCTTCACGATCACCTTATCGGCGAACCGCAAATCGGCATATTCCAATGCGCGCAGGGGGGCCCTGCGCACCTCAAGCACCCGCGCCAACCGATCCAACTGACGCTGCACGTCGTCCCCCTCCCCGAAATAGAGGGACGGCAAGCCCGGACCAAGTACGACATGGTAGCTTCCGTCGCCTTTCAGTTGAATCTCGCGCGCCTGCACATCCGCTCCCAAGGCGCCATGATGGAACCGCTGCCACAGGCGCGCCCCCCGTTCGACGCGAGCGGGATCGATCCGCTCTCCCGTTCCAAGCGGATGGTCCGCATAGAGCCTCAAGAGCGGAAGAACGGCCATCTCGACAGATGAGGCCTCTTGCAGAATCAGCCCGTCCTCGCTGATCAGGTAGGCACGATCGGCTATCGCAACGGCGCGCGCCTCGCGCTCGGACACATGCACCTGCAGGGTTGCCGGGAGGCGCCTGCTCACCCGAACCGTTTTGATCCAGGGATTGCGTCCGACCTGTAAAGCAAGCGCCCGCAAATCGACCTGGAAGATGCTGGAATCAGCCGTCAGGCCTAAGCTCTCGATGATCACCGCACTCGGCACTCGCTGATTGCCCTCAACGACAAAATTGTTGATCCGAAAATAGTCCATCGATACGGCGAGTGACACTCGTTGCCAGACCAGCCATCCCAATCCGACCACTAACACACAGAGAATGGTCGCACGGGCGCCCTGCCTTAAGCGCGAACTACGTCGCGCTCCCCTGCGGGTCACACCTTGTCTCCGCCATGTTGACCCCGTCGATGTCAACCTCAGGAAACGGCGATTCGGGCGAAATCCGGCGTTTTCCTCAGCCCGCGATGGGCGATCCGACGACCTGAATCTCCAGTTCAAGCGCCACCCCCGTCTTCATCATGACCTCGGTTCTGGCTCGCTCGATCAGCCAGAGCACGTCTGCAGCCGTCGCTCCGTCCAGGTTCACGATGAAGTTCCCATGTTTCTCTGAGATCTGCGCGCCGCCATGCCGCAACCCTTTGAGTCCCGCACGCTCCACCAGACGTCCCGCAAAGTCGCCCGGAGGGTTCTTGAAGATGCACCCCGCCGACCTGACCGTCACGGGCTGCGTCAGATTCCGCCGCACCAGCAGCCTTGAGATCGTCCCCCTGATCTCTGCCGCCGTTGCAGGCGCAAGCGTAAAGCAGGCGTCAACAATGACCGATCCCGAAGGCAGGGCAGTACGCCGATAGCCGGCGCCAAGCGCATCCCTCGACACAACCCGCTCCTCGCCCAAGCCGTTCACCACGCGAATCCAGTCGAGGTGATCGGCAATGGCGCCTGTGGGCGTTCCGGCGTTGCCCTTGATCGCCCCGCCAACGGTCCCCGGTATACCCGTCAGCCCTTCGAGACCCGTCAGGCCCCTCATTGCAGAGAGGGCGAGCAGTCGGCTCATCCGTACGCCGGCCCCGCATCGTATTCGTTTATCGGCAGCCTCGATATCGAGGAAGGTTCGGGAAAGATTGATCACCAGTCCCCTGACCCCATCATCCGGCACCAGCATATTGCTGCCGCCGCCGAGAATCAGTACGGGGATCGCCTCATCCCGCGCCGTCTTGAGCAGGAGTTTCAGATCTCCAAGATCGGCCGGGAAGACCATCACGTCGGCTGGGCCGCCGACGTGAAAGTAGGTGTGCAATGCCAGCGGCTCTTCGACCAGGATCTGCCCCCTGATGAGCCCGTGGAATCTTTCCTGCAGACTCAGCATTTCCAGCATCGGCGTCCTCACGTAAAGGCGATCAGCGTTCAGCGATCAGCGTTTCGCCGATGCCTGACGGCTGATTGCTGATTGCGGCATGCAGTCGGCTGATAATCTGCTCACCGACCTTCCAGATGTCTCCGGCGCCCATGGTAATGACCAGGTCGCCCGAACGCGCCAGCTCAAGAACCCGATCCGGGATCTCTTCCTTGCGTTCTACATAGAGAACCTTCGGCTTGCTCCGATCGGCAACTCTATCCGCAATCTGCCGACCGGACACCCCGACAATCGGCGCCTCTCCTGCCGGGTAGATCCCGGTGATGATCACCTGATCGGCAAGATCGAAGGCCGACGCAAATTCCGGAAGCAGCCGCTGTGTCCTGCTGTACCGATGCGGCTGGAATACCGCAATCAGTCGACGCCCGAGCCCGTCTCTGGCCGCCTTAAGCGTTGCCTGGATCTCTGCCGGGTGATGGGCATAGTCGTCCACCACCATAATATCCTGAGGACTTCCTTTCACCTGGAAACGTCGAGCCACACCGGCAAACTCTCCAAGCGCGATACGGATTGTGGAAAAGTCGATGTCCAGATCAAGACCTACCGCGATGGCCGCCAACGCATTGGACACATTGTGCGCGCCGGGAACCCTGAGCTGCACCTCCCCAAGCGGCTCGCCCCTGAACCTCACCTTGAAGGTGGAGCTGAGCCCGGTCAGCGAGATCCCCTCTGCCGTCAAGTCTGCCGGCGCACTCACACCATACGAGACCACGCGTTTCTGCACCCTGGGCAACAGGTCCACAATCTGTTCCTGGTCAAGACACAGCACAGCAGAACCGTAAAATGGGACTTTATTGATGAACTCCAGAAACGTCTCCTTGATCTGCTGTAGATCGCGGTAGTAATCGAGGTGCTCAGCATCGATAGTGGTCACCACAGCAATGGTCGGCGCCAGCTTGAGGAATGAACCGTCGCTCTCGTCGGCCTCCGCGACCATAAACTCACCACGTCCGAGTTTTGCATTGCTGCCAAGCGCGTCGAGCCTGCCACCGATGACCACGGTAGGATCAAAGCCGGCCCCGGCCAGGACCGTCGCCACCATCGAGGTCGTCGTGGTCTTTCCGTGGGTGCCGGCAACGGCTACGCCGTACTTCATCCGCATCAGTTCGGCCAGCATCTCAGCCCGCTGAATGACCGGAATGGCCTGCGCCTTCGCCGCAACAATCTCCGGATTCTCCGGAGACACCGCCGAGGATCGGACAACCACGTCGGCATCCTTGACGTGGGCGGAATCATGGCCGATATGTACGGTAATCCCCAGCACTCGAAGACGCAGGGCGTGCTCCGATGCCTTTACATCGGAACCGCTGACCTCATAGCCAAGGTTATGGAGGACCTCGGCGATTCCGCTCATCCCGACCCCCCCGATTCCGACGAAATGGATGTGTCGTATCTTTTTAAACATGTTCGCAGTTCCTGATCTCGCGTCGCAGGTCCGGGCCACACAACTGAAGCCTGGCGCCCGGGGCCGGACGCGCCGTTTCGATAACGAGATCGGCTAATCGGATCGCCGCATCCGGCCTCGCCATGGCCTTCGCCTTTCGCGCCATGGTCTCAAGCCCCTCCCTGTCGTGAAGAGACGTCCGTATAAACTCGGCCACTCGAGCGCCGTTCAGATCGCCATCCGGAATCATCCTGGCGCCGCCGGAGGCGACCAGCGCTTCTGCATTGAAGCGCTGGTGATCATTGGAGGCAAAAGGGAATGGAACCAGCACCGACGGTTTACCGAGGGCGCACAGCTCGGCGACGGTGCCGGCGCCGGATCGGCAGAAACACAGATCGGCGGCAGCATACGCCTCGGCCATCGCGTGAACGAACGACTCCACGACCGCTCGATGCCCCGAAGCATCATACCCTCGCCGGATTGCAGCAAGGTCGTGCGGACCGGTGGCATGGATAAATTGGATCTGCTCCCGTTCGCCCGTCAGCATGGGGAGCGCCTCCATGATCGCCCGATTCAGTCGGTGAGCCCCCTGGCTGCCGCCAAAGATCAGGACGGTCAGTCGATCCGAATTCAGATTCAGACGGATGAGGGCCTCTGTCTTGCGCCCACCAAAAAGCTCTTTTCGGACCGGGTTACCGGTTATCCGTACTTTACGCGCAGGGAAAAAACCGATCGCCTCCTCGAAGGCAACCGCGACGCGATCAACCACCCTTCCCAACCAACGGTTGGTCAACCCCGGAAAGGCGTTCTGCTCATGGATCACTGTAGGGACCTTCGCCAGCGCTCCCGACAGCACCATGGCAGCCGAGGCGTAGCCGCCGAACCCGACCACGACATCGGGACGGAACCGTCGTAGAATTGACAGCGACCGGATAAGACCCGAGGAAATCAGCGTCAAGCTCCGAAGCCGCGAACGTAAGCGCTTACCCTGTAAACCGGAGGCTCTGACGCCTTCGAATTCATACCCTCTCGCTGCAAGCAACGACGCCTCAACCCCGCCCTCAACGCCGACAAACAGAAGCGGCAGGTCCGTCCGTCTTGACCGGAGCTCCTCGGCCAGGGCAATAGCGGGAAAGAGGTGACCGCCCGTCCCGCCTCCCGCAATGATGACCCTCATGCCAGTCGTCCTCTTGCTGTCTGGTGACGCGAGATGCTGAGCAAGATGCCGATACAGAGCAAGGTCATGACCAGCGATGTGCCGCCGAAACTGACTAACGGCAACGGTAAGCCCGTAATAGGCAACAGTCCGACAACGACTCCGAGGTTGATGACGGCCTGACCCACAATGATAAAAGTAATGCCGATCGCCGTGTAGGCGCCGAACAGATCGGGCACCCGAAGTGCGATCCGAGTCCCCCGCCACAAGAACAGACCGAAAAGGGAGACGATCAGGAGCGATCCGGCAAGTCCCGTTTCCTCCCCGACAACAGCAAAGATGAACTCGGTGTGGGACTCCGGCAGATAGCCCAATTTACCGTAGCCCTCGCCAAGCCCTCGCCCAAATAATCCTCCAGGTCCCAATGCGTAGATCGACTGGTTGGTCTGGTGTATAGCTTTGGAGGAGGCGTGCGTACGATCCAGCACCGTCATCACGCGCTCAAGAGCATACGGATGGGTCAGAACAAACAGGACGGCAACCGCCGCAACAACGACAGCCACACCGCCCAAGTGGCTCAGGCGGACCCCGGCCGCAAAACAGAGCGCCAGAACGGCACACAGCAGGATCCCCACCATCCCAAAGTGGGGCTGCAAGACGATCAGGCCGCACACGAGCCCGGCGAGGGCGAGCGGCAGGAAAAAGCGTGGGGCGAACGGCTCCTCCCGATCGACCCTTTTCGAAAGAATCTTGGCCATCAGAAGCACGATAGAGAGCTTGGCCAGTTCGGACGGTTGAAAGGAGATTCCAGCCAACCGGATCCACCGCCTGGCGTTGTTTACTTTAACTCCGATTGACGGAACCAGCACCAGAACGAGGAGCAACAGCGAGAGTAGAAATAGCGGGAACACATAGCTCTGAAATGTACGGTAGTCGCGGTTCATTGCCCAGAACATCACTGCAACTCCGATCAGGGCCCAGAGCATCTGCCTCTTCAGGAAAAAGAACGGGTCGTCGTATTTCTCCCCGGCCTTGATGGCGCCCGCGCTATAAACCATGATGATGCCAAGTCCGACCAAAGCCAACGTGATGCCGTACAGCAGCTTGTCGTAGGGGGGGCGCTTGCCGATCATGCCTGCCCCCGTATGCTGTCAGCGGGGGGCAGAAGCCCTCGTACCGCTGCCTTGAAAACGCGCCCGCGCTCTTCAAAATCTGTAAACATATCGAAGCTGGCGCAGGCCGGCGACAGCAGCACCACCTCTCCAGGCGACGCAATAACGGCGGCGCGCCGAACGGCCCCCTCAAGAGTTGGCGCCTCCTCTGTCTCACACGCGGAAGCCAGCGCGCGGCGCATGACTCCAGCCGCTTCACCAATCAGGATCAGCCGTTTTACCCGCTCGCGCACCAAGGGGAGTAACGGCGTAAAGTCGCCATGTTTATCCCTCCCGCCGGCGATGAGTACGATCGGATCCGTAAAACTTTCCAGCGAACGAATCACCGCCCCAACATTGGTCCCCTTGGAGTCGTTTACGTAGCGAACGCCTCCGATCTCCGCCACACACTCCAGGCGATGCTCCAGCCCCTCGAAACCGGTCAGCGCCGTCCGGATCGTCTCCGGAGGCACGCCAAGCGCCGCTGCTGCCAAGCCGGCAGCCAAAGCGTTCTCCAGGTTATGCACTCCCAGAATCTTCAACTCGGATACCGGGCAGATAGCCTCCCGTTTCCCGTTAAGTGCGAGTACGAGTTGACCGTCTTCGACGCAGGCTCCCTCGACATGCGATCCGACCCGGCTGAAACCGATCCTGCGCCCTCTTGTTTGCGATGCGGCCTGGAGCGTCACCGGATCGTCCGCATTGATGACGGCGATATCTGACGACCGTTGGTTCTCGAAAATGCGGGCCTTGGCCCGGTAGTAGTCTTCGACCTGATCGTAGCGATCCAGATGATCGGGCGCAAGATTCAGGAGCAGCGCCACGTGCGGCCTGAACGTCCCGATCGTTTCCAGTTGAAAGCTCGACAGTTCCGCAATCACGTACTCGCCGGCTGAAAGGGAGGGTGCGACTCGACACAGGGGGGTACCGATATTGCCGGCTACGTGCGCCGGCATGCCGGCCTGCTTCAGGATAAGGCCGAGAAGGGTCGTCGTGGTGCTCTTGCCGTTGGTCCCGGTCACACCGATGAACGTGGCCTCGCTATATCGGTAGGCCAGTTCGACCTCGCCGATAAGGGGGATGCCCGCTTTACGAACGCGCGCAAACGGCGACTCACGCAGGTCGACTCCAGGACTGACCACGACACAATCTGCCGCAAGCAGAGAGCGCAGATACCGCTCGCCCAGCTCAAGGCTGACTCCGTCGCGCTCGAGGCTGCAGAGATCGTCGCCGATCTCACGCTCATCCCTGCGGTCGGTGCCGACGACCGCTGCGCCCTGTTTCAGCAACAGACGGCAGGCCGCCTCCCCGGATCGCGCCAATCCGACGACGACGACTCGCTTGTCGGATAGATCATTCATCTTACGCACTCTATTACCGTAACTTCAACGTGGTGAGTGAGAGCAGAGCCAGGATGAAGGACACGATCCAGAATCGGACAATGATCTTCGGCTCCGCCATCCCGTTCAACTCATAGTGGTGATGAATCGGCGCCATCCGAAAGACCCGTCGGCCGGTCGTTCTGTATGAGAAGACCTGCAGGATCACCGAGATCGCCTCCGCCACAAATACCCCCCCAACAATCAGCAGGAGCAGTTCGCTCTTGACGAGTACGGCAAGCGTCGAGACAGCGGCTCCAAGCGCCAACGAACCGGTATCGCCCATAAAGAGCTGCGCGGGGTACGTGTTGTACCAGAGGAATCCCAGGCTGGCGCCCACGATGGCGCCGCCAAAGACCGTCAACTCCGAACTCCCCCTCACAAAAACCACCTGCAGATAGTGGGCGATACTGGCGTGTCCCGCAATGTATGCCAGGATCGTATACGCCGCGGCGGAGATCAGGACCGGGCCGATAGCCAACCCATCCAGACCGTCGGTCAGGTTGACTGCATTTGACGCGCCAACRATCACCAGCATCACGAACAGGACATAGCCCCAACCCAGATCGGGCATCCAGTGTTTGAAGAAGGGAATAGACAGCTTGGTTGTAAAGGCATCGATGGGATTGACGTACAGAAACAGTCCAATCAGCACGCTGGGGATCGCCTGCCACAACAGTTTCGTCCTGGCCGACAACCCTTTGCTGTTCTTGGCGACGACCTTCAGGTAGTCGTCGATGAACCCCACCGCACCCATCCAGATCGTACTGAACAGGGCGAGCCAAACGAAGCGGTTGGCCAGATTCGCCCAGAGCAGCGTGGCGGTAAACACGGAGGCCAGGATCAGGAGACCGCCCATCGTAGGCGTCCCGGCCTTCTGTAGATGACCCGCCGGGCCGTCGTCCCTGATGCTTTGGCCGATCTGTAACCTCTGAAGTCGGCGGATGAGCGCCGGCCCCATCAGCAGACTGATCAGCAGCGCGGTGAGGATAGCCCCGGCCGTGCGAAAGGTCACGTACCGGAAGACGTTTAAAATAATGTAGCTCTCGTGCCATGGAAACAATAGATGATATAGCATTCAACTTCTACCCGACACCCTCATGCCGCGTTTCACTTGCCTGGCGTGACCAGATGCCGCCGATCGACCAACGCCTTACCCTCTGTCGATGTGAAACGGGTCGAACGCTTTTCCCGATGCGCCTCAAGCGCCAACTCTACCAGGCGGCTCACGAGATCCGCCGACTTTACCCCGCTCCGCTCCCACAGCGTGAGCGACAACGACCCGGGCATGGTATTGACCTCATTGACGTACGGCTTCATGGTGGTCGAGTCGATCAGGAAATCGACTCTGGAGATCCCGCGCGAGTCGATCGCTTGAAAGGCGGCCGCCGCCATGGACCGTATCTCGTCGGAGAGCGCTTTGGGAATCCTCGCCGGAATGATGCTCGGCGCCAGATCTGCGCTCCCCGCCTTCTTCTCTTCCGGATACTTGTCGCGATAGGCGACAACCTCACCGGAGCCGATAAGTTCCTCGCATTCCGAGACAGTCAATGCGTAGTTGCCCAGAACGCCGCATTGCACCTCGATTCGCGGCTGTACCGCCCGCTCGACCAGGACGCGTCGGCTGAAACGCATCGCGCGCTTCGCCAGGTTCAGCATTTCAACCGCATCATGCGCCACACCGATACCGACGCTGGATCCGGCTACCGCAGGCTTGACGACGACCGGATAGCCCAACGTGCGCTCAAGCGACTGCACGACAGCCGCCTCATCCTCCAGCAGTTCGCGTCTGGTTATCCCGATCCACTCGACAACCGGAAGACCTGCGCCCTGGAAAACGAGCTTCGAGAGAAGCTTGTCCATTCCCACGGCCGAGGCGGCCACGCCCGCTCCGACATACGGGAGGTCGGCCAATTCACACAGGCCCTGAATCGTCCCATCCTCGCCATGTGTCCCATGGATGACCGGGAAGGCCAGGTCGATCGCAGGATGCGCCTGCTTGCGAAGCCAGCCTTTCCGCTCCTGCTGCGGCATCAACCCGCCGACCGACGGGTCCGGCGCGATGAAGAGCGGCTCGATTCCCGTCGCGCTCATGCCCCGATCCAGGTTCTCAAGCTGCGGCGCAAATCGCTCGCGATTTAGGCGCAGTTTTTCAGCGTCGAGTCTCGCCCGCTCATCAGGTTCCGCCGCAGCGCCTCGTTCTGCCAGCGTTCGTATCCCGACATCGACCGTCAGCAGATCCCGAACCGCCTCGCCGGTCAGCCACGTCCCTTCCGCCGTCAGAAAGATCGGCAGCGTCTCAAACCGGTTCTGCAACGCGCGCAAGACCTCGTAGACCTTGCCGGCGGTCATGATCGACACCTCGCGCTCCACCGAGCGGCTTCCGAAAATCAACCCTATGCGTGTCGGACCGTCGCTCATGCGAACTCCAGATAGGTATCCGGCAATCGGTTCTCATACAACAGGATGTCCCCCTCGTGAACGATCGCCTTGAGGCACTCGGCCACTTCTCCCGCATGCCTCGCCGTCAGGACCCGACTGCCGGAAAAACCGGCCTCGCGAAGCCCTTCCCGCAGCGGCTGAGTCTGCTGCGGCCCGACCAACACCACATAATCACACACCGCAGCGGCTGCCCGCCCCAACCGGCGGTTCTCCTCGGCCTCGATCTGACCCAGTTCCACCATGCCCGGCGTGATGAGGATCTTCGATCCCCCCTGAAACTGGTCCAGAACCTCCAGAGCCATCTGCGCCCCTCGTGGATTGGCGTTGGCGACATCGATCAGCTTGATAACCCCGCCTTCTTCACGAAGCTCCAGACGCTTCGGGGCCGGCGT
>PQAQ01000206.1 GCA_003105305.1 Candidatus Methylomirabilota bacterium | reverse complement strand
GTGAGCGGCATGGCCCGCGGGATCGATGCGGCGGCGCATCGAGGGGCGCTGCGCGCGGGCGGTCGGACTATCGCCGTGTTGGGATGCGGATTGGGGGTAACCTATCCTCCTGAGCACGGAGAGCTTGCCGATCAGATTGCCGCGCAGGGCGCCCTGCTCAGCGAGTTTTCCATCTTTACGCCGCCCAAGCCGAACCACTTTCCGCGACGCAACCGAATTATCAGCGGCCTGGCGCGCGGCGTGGTCGTGGTGGAAGCCGGACTTGAGAGCGGGGCGTTGATTACGGCGAATGACGCGCTCGAGCAGGGACGCGACGTCTTTGCGGTTCCCGGACAGGTGACATCCCGCCTCAGTCAGGGGTGCCATCAGCTTATCAAGGCGGGCGCGAAGCTGACCGAAGGGTGGGAGGACATCTGGGAGGAGATCGAACCGCAGGTAGCTGTCCCGGCACAGATCGGGCTGGATCTGGCCGCTGTGAGGAGCCCGCTCGAGCCGGAAGAAACGCTGATTGTTGACACCCTGGAGGCCGGACCGATGCAGATTGACGATCTGATCGACCAGACCCGGCTTCCAGCGGGGCAGATGGCCTCACTATTGTTATCGCTGATGCTCAAGGGTATGATTGAAGAGTTGCCCGGCAAGAGTTTTGCAAAACGGATTCGACCGGCAAAGGGCAGGGTATAGGGTTTAGGGGGCTAGGGTGTAGGGTTTAGGGTAAGAAAGCTCAGAGGTAGGTTTTGAACTCTACCCTCGACCCTATTCCCTGTCTTGAGAGGGAGGAATCGAAGAGCGTGCCAAAGTCATTGGTAGTTGTCGAGTCGCCTGCGAAGGCCAGGACGATCGGAAAATATCTCGGGAAAGAGTTCGTTGTGGCCGCCTCGATGGGTCATGTTCGCGATCTGCCCGCCAAGTCGCTGAGCATCGACGTCGCGCACGATTTCGCCCCGCAATACGAGATCATCGCGGGACGAGAGAAGGTTGTGTCGGCATTGAAGAAGGCGGCCAAGAGCGCCGACGCGATTTATCTGGCGGCCGATCCGGATCGCGAGGGAGAGGCCATCTGCTGGCACCTCCTGCACGAACTTGGCGCCGCCAAGAAACCGGTGCATCGCGTGACCTTCAACGAGATCACGCAGCGCGCCGTGCGGGAGGCATTCAACCACCCGTCTGCCATAGACCAGCGTCTGGTTGATGCCCAGCAGGCCCGACGGATTCTGGACCGTCTGGTCGGCTACCAGATCAGTCCGCTCCTGTGGGACAAGGTCAAGCGGGGGTTGTCTGCCGGACGGGTTCAGTCGGTTGCGTTGCGTCTGATCGTGGATCGGGAACGGGAGATCAAGGCATTTGTCAAGACCGAGTACTGGTCGGTTGATGTGGCGTTGGAAGGGCGAACGCCCCCGCCATTTACGGCGGGATTGTACAGGATTGACGGCGAACGGGTGAACTTGCCGGATCAGGCCCAGACCGACCGGGTCGTCGAGGAGCTTCGCCGACAGGAGTTCCGGATCACCGACCTGACCAAAAAGGAAAAGCGCCGCAATCCGGTGCCGCCGTTTACGACCAGCAAGCTGCAGCAGGAAGCCGTTCGAAAGCTTCGCTTGACGGCCAGGCGGACGATGCAGATCGCTCAGCAACTGTATGAGGGAATCGAGATCGGCGACGAGGGCGCCGTCGGACTGATCACCTACATGCGGACCGACTCAGTCCGCGTCTCGCAGGATGCGCAGGCGGAAGCGGCTCGCTATATTGCCGAGCGGTTCGGACAGACGTTTGTGCCGAATCGACCACCCGCCTATCGGAGCGGCCGTGGCGCCCAGGAGGCGCATGAGGCGATCCGCCCCACCTCGGTCTATCGGGACCCGACATCGCTTCGGCAATTTCTCACGAAGGATCAATTGGCCCTCTATACCCTGATCTGGAGCCGATTCGTGGCGTCCCAGATGCCGCCGGCCGTCTATGACGTCACGACGGTGACGATCCAGGGCGGGCGTTTTACGCTCCGGGCCAGCGGCCGGCACCAGCGGTTCGCCGGTTTCATGCAGGTGTATATCGAAGGGAAGGATGAAGTGGTAGAGACCAAGCCGGCGGAGGCCAAGGACGAAACGGCTGAGGGAACGGCCGTCGAGGAAGAGGCCGAGTTGGCGCTCCCCCCTCTCGAGGTCGGACAGCAGTTGCGGTTACTTGATGTGACCCCGGCCCAGCACTTTACACAGCCGCCGCCACGCTATACCGAGGCGACGCTGGTCAAGGACCTGGAGGAGCGGGGGATCGGGCGCCCCAGCACCTATGCCTCCATTCTGGGTGTGATCCAGAACCGTGACTATGTGGTGAAGACCCAGGGTAAATTCCGACCGACGGAGTTGGGCGGGATTGTCGTCGATCTGTTGGTGGAAAGCTTCCCTCGCGTGATGGACTACGAATTCACCGCCAGAATGGAGACCACCCTCGACGAAATCGGGGAGGGGCAGAAGAACTGGCTTGAGGAGATGCGCCGCTTTTATCAGCCGTTTTCTCAGTGGGTGAGAGAGGCTGCCGTCGGGATGCGAAATATCAAGGCGATGGAGGAGAAGACCGATGAGGTCTGCGAGCGGTGCGGCAGTCGAATGGTGATCCGCTGGGGCCGGTTCGGCCGTTTCCTGGCCTGCACCAACTACCCGGAGTGCAAGGGCACGCGAGAGTTGACGGCCGAACTGAAAGGTGAGCACGCGACGGACGAGGATGTGAGTGCGCCTGCAGAGGCTGAAGCGGCGCCTTGCGAGAACTGCGGACGGCCCATGGTGATGAAACGCGGCCGGTTCGGACCGTTCCTGGGTTGCTCCGGATACCCTGACTGTAAGACGATCCGCAAGCTCTCGGCAGCGGAGGCGGCAAGCGCGCGGCCGGCGCCGCAGCCGACCGACGAGATCTGCGACAAGTGCGGCAGTCCGATGGTGTTGCGAGAGGGACGCTACGGCCGCTTCCTATCCTGCTCCACCTATCCTGCCTGCAAGCATCTGAAGCCGATCCCGATCGGCGTGAAGTGCCCGCAATGCGGCAGCCCGCTTTCAGAGCGACGCACCAAACGGGGCCGGGTCTTCTACGGGTGCACCGGCTATCCGAAGTGTGCCTATGCCATCTGGGATCGTCCGATCCAGGAGGCCTGTCCACAATGCGGGGCCGCCTTCCTGGTAGAGAAGCGGCTGAAAGGCGGCGGAACCTCGATCCGTTGTGCGGCTGAAGGCTGTACGTACGTGCGGGAGGCCGATGCCGCAGCAAAGGCGAAGGCGTGACCGGGATCGTCATAGTCGGCGGTGGCCTGGCCGGCAGTGAGGCCGCGTGGCAGGCGGCCGAGCGAGGCGCCCGCGTACACCTCTACGAGATGCGGCCGGTCAGTGTCACGCCCGCCCATAAGACCGATCGGATGGCGGAATTAGTCTGCAGCAATTCGCTGAAGTCGGATTCGCCGGACGATTGCCACGGTCTGCTGAAACGCGAGCTGACCGCGTATGGGTCGGTGATCATGGCTGCCGCGAGGGCTCATGCTATCCCGGCCGGATCCGCGCTGGCCGTTGATCGTGACGCCTTTGCGGCCGACGTGACCGCCAGGCTTGCGCATCACCCGCGGATTACCATTGTTCGAGACGAGGTCAAGGCGATTCCGGAGGACAGGCCCGTGATTATCGCGACTGGTCCGCTTACCTCTGACCGTTTGGCCGACGCTCTACGCGACCGATTTGTGGACTATCTGGCCTCAACAGATCCCCCTGTCGAGACGCGCGATCTGCTCTACTTCTACGACGCCATCTCGCCGATTATTGCCGCCGATTCTATTGATCGGTCCATCGCGTTTGCCGCCTCTCGCTACGACAAGGGCGGGGACGACTATCTGAACTGTCCTCTTACGCGAGAGACGTATCAGCGTTGTTGGGAAGCGATCAGGACCGCGGAGTTGGCGCCGATCCGCTCGTTCGAAGAGGCGCAATACTTCGAGCGGTGTCTTCCAATAGAGGTACTCGCAGCCCGCGGCGAGGATGCCTTACGGTTTGGGCCGATGAAGCCGGTGGGCCTGATCGATCCAAAGACCGGACGGCGGCCATACGCCGTCGTCCAGCTACGGTTGGAGAACCGGGAGGGCACTATGCACAACATGGTGGGGTTTCAGACGCGGATGACATGGGGCGAGCAGCGCCGAATTCTCCGGATGATTCCCGGTCTCGGCGAGGCCGAGTTTCTCCGGTACGGCTCGATCCATCGCAACACCTTTATCGCGGCGCCGGCGCTGCTTCAGGAGACGATGCAGTTCAAGGGCGATCCGGGAATATTGTTGGCCGGGCAACTCACCGGCGTCGAAGGATACCTGGAATCGGCCGGGACCGGGCTGCTGGCCGGGGTCAACGCCGTCAAACTCCTGTACGGCGAGGCGCCGGTCGTGCTGCCGCCGACGACCGCCCTCGGCTCCCTTGTCCGTCACATCTGCCTCGCGGACGCCCGCGCCTTCCAGCCGATGAATGTCAACTTCGGCCTGCTGCCGCCCCTGGATCAGCCGATCCGAGCCAAGCGCGAACGACGCCAAGCCCTCGCCCTCCGCGCCCTCCGCGCCCTACCTGATTTGTCTTGAAGGCACCCCCAGGTTCCAGGAGTACAACGTTTGGCCTTGATCTTTCGGGCTATTCCTCGTATCGTACCGGAGAAAAGCGAGGGAGAAGTGGACGGATGCTAGAACAGATTGAGGCGTATCTCTTATATCTTCAGGCGGAGCGAGGGGCTTCCTTTCATACTTTGAAAAATTATTCGATCGACCTGTATCAGTTCCGCATGTTTCTCGGGGCCGGTCGGTCATCACGATCGGAAGTCGCAGTGAGCGATGCCGAACAAGGAGATACCTTGCTCCAGGAGATCAGGCCGGCTGAGGTCGACGTGCTGGCCATCAGGGGGTTTGTGGCGGATCTGCACAGGAGAGGGATCGCGCGAAGCAGCATTGCACGGAAGCTGGCGACGCTGCGATCGTTCTTCCGTTATCTGTGTCGTGAAGGCATTGTGACTGCGAATCCGGCGAAGCTGGTATCGACTCCGAAGCTTCCAAAGCGGCTTCCGGCCTATCTGACGGTGGACGAGGCGGATCGGCTCCTGACGTCGCCCGTCGAACAGGATCCCCCTGGCGCTCGCGATCTGGCAATCCTTGAGCTGTTTTATGCCTCGGGCATTCGGTTGAGCGAATTGACGGGATTGGATGTGCGGGACGTCGATCTCCGAGAGGGCCTGGTTCGGGTAAGGGGAAAGGGTAGCAAGGAGCGGATCGTCCCGGTGGGATCGAAGGCGATCGCCGCGCTGAGGCGTTATCTTGATCGGCGGAGCGAGCTGATACAGGGGTCGAAGCGAGGCGATCCGGAGTCGACGGCGTTGTTTCTGAACTGTCGCGGCGGCCGCTTGAGCCAGCGGAGCGTTGCTCGAATCGTGTTGACCCGCCTGAATCAAAGCGGTGTGGGGCCGAAGATTACGCCTCAYGGGCTGCGTCATAGCTTTGCGACGCATCTGCTGCAGGCCGGCGCCGATCTTCGCGCGATTCAGGAGCTGCTGGGGCATGCGCGGCTCTCAACGACCCAGCGGTATACTCATGTGAATCTGGATCACCTGATGGAGGTCTATGACAAGGCTCATCCGCGGGCCTGAAAAGCAGGGTATAGGGTTGAGGGTAGAGAGGGTATAGGGTGAAAAAAATACGGAGTACGACCATTCTGGCGGTGCGGCATAAGGGGAAGGCGGTCGTCGCCGGGGACGGGCAGGTCTCCTTCGGCGAGACGGTGATGAAGCAGACTGCCCGGAAGGTCCGTCGGCTGTGGAACGATCGGGTCATCGCCGGTTTTGCCGGCGCCGCCGCCGATGCGTTTGCCCTGCAATCGAGGTTTGAGGCGAAGCTGGAAGCGTTCAACGGCAACCTGCCGCGCGCCGCCGTTGAGCTGGCGAAGGATTGGCGCACCGACCGGGCGCTCCGCCGATTGGAGGCGCTGTTGGTGGCGGTGGATAAGGAGCATTCGCTGGTTATCTCCGGGACGGGGGATGTGATCGAGCCCGACGACGGGGTGGTCGGCATCGGCTCCGGAGGACAATACGCCGCCGCCGCCGCTCGGGCCCTTGTCGGCTTCTCAGAACTGGACGCGAGGGGGATTGCCGAGGAGGCGATGAAGATCGCCGCATCAATCTGCGTCTATACGAACGATACGATCACGATCGAAGAGCTATAAAAACGCGCAAGGTGTAAGGGGGGGGCGGCAGGTAACTCCGCTTAATCTCGCCGTACGTCCGTGTACGGCTTGAATCGGCGCTAGCAGGCTGCGCTATCCGTGCTTCGCCTGCTATCGACGACGCGTCGTCACCAGTCGCCCACCCCGGAGGCAGTAGTAGGGGCGCACGGCGTGCGCCCGGTGCGAGGTCTGATGAGGTACCCATGGAACAGTTGACACCGCGACAGATTGTGGCCGAG
>PQAQ01000205.1 GCA_003105305.1 Candidatus Methylomirabilota bacterium | reverse complement strand
TGTTTCAGAAAGTACCGGAAGGGTATATCGGCTTCATTGAGGCGTTGCCCGGGGCAAATACCCAAGGCGTGACCTTAGAGGAGAGGCGCGCCAATCTGCAGGAGGCCATCGCGCTCGTCCTGGAAGCCGACCGCACACTGGCGGAAGAATCGTTGAACGGCAAGGGCGTGATCTGCGAACTCCTACCCGTCTCTGGACGCATGAAGCGTCGCGACTTGATACGGCACCTGGAGGCACACGGGTGCGAATATCTACGGCAAGGCGGCAACCATACGGTGTATATCAACCGAGTGGCGCAGAAGGCATCGGCGATTCCCAGACACCGCATTGACACCTGCGGCGATCTCACCCGGCGCTTAGTGGATTAGTCCGCGTCCGTTATTGCGTGGTCCCGACGCTTTGGATCATGCGGCGATTTGTTTATCGTGAATAAGGACTCAAATCTCGTTGTCGGCGACGCACGCTATGTCGTGCCGGAAAAGACCGTCATGCCGGTTTTGCTCGCCGTCAGCTTTTCACATTTACTCAACGACACGATCCAATCGCTGATCCCTGCGTTGTATCCGCTGGTCAAAACCTCGTTGCACTTGAGTTTCGCGCAAATCGGTTTGATCACCTTCACGTTTCAACTCACTGCGTCGCTGCTCCAACCCGCCGTCGGCTTTTACACCGATCGCAGGCCGAAGCCCTATTCGCTGGCGAGCGGGATGGTGCTGACTTTGCTCGGGTTGATTTTGTTGTCCTTTGCCAGTCGGTTTTCGCTGCTGCTGGTTTCCGTCGGCCTGGTGGGCATGGGCTCGTCGATTTTTCATCCAGAGTCCTCGCGACTGGCGCATCTGGCTTCCGGCGGGCGACATGGTTTCGCGCAATCCCTCTTTCAAGTCGGCGGCAACGCGGGCAGTTCCTTTGGCCCGCTGCTGGCCGCCCTGGTCGTCACGCGTAACAGCCAGTCGCACATCCTCTGGTTTTCCCCCCTTGCGCTGTTGGCTGTCGGCGTTTTATTCACCATTGGCGGCTGGTACAAAAAACATCTGTTCCAGACGCGCGCCCGGCCGCAGCGGGCGCACGTCGCCAGTCAGCCGTTACCCAAACGAACCGTTCTGCTTTCGCTCGGCATTCTCATCGCGCTGATTTTTTCCAAATACTTTTATCTCGTCAGCCTGACGAGTTACTACACGTTTTATCTGATCGCCAAATTTCACGTGACGGTCGCGGCGTCGCAAATTTATCTTTTCGTTTTCCTGTTCTCCGTTGCGGCCGGCACTTTTATCGGCGGCCCCTTGGGCGACTATTTCGGGCGCAAATATGTCATTTGGGGCTCCATCCTGGGCGTTGCGCCGTTCACACTGCTGCTGCCGCACGCGAATCTTTTTTGGACGGCGGTATTGACCGTTTTCATCGGCATCATTCTGGCGTCCGCGTTTTCCGCCATCTTGGTGTATGCGCAGGAACTCATCCCCGGCAAAGTCGGGCTGATTGCCGGATTGTTTTTTGGCCTCGCCTTCGGCATGGCGGGCATCGGTTCGGCACTGCTGGGGAAACTGGCGGATCACACAAGCATCTTTTTCGTTTTCCAGGTGTGCGCGTATCTGCCGTTGATCGGTTTGCTGACCGGCTTCCTGCCGAACATCAAAGGCCGCCGCCAACGGTCTGCGGGCATCCGGTAATAATGTTTCATGAATCCAGTCTGGCTTACCGGCGCGAATGGTCTGATCGGCCACTATCTTGGCCAAAGTGCGGTGCAAGGCGCGCCGCGCCGGGCCGTCGGCGCATTGACGCGGGCTGATTGTGACTGCTCGATTTCGCCGCAGGGAGTTCGATTCGGCGCAACGCTCCGCCGTTACGCACCGTACGGACAGGGACGCCGGGGAATGGAGATAGGAGGTTATCCACCTCCCGCGGCCGCATCTAAACAGTCATAATCGGTATCATGGGGCCTCAGCCAAGCGCCATGCCGGCCCGCACCTTTACTGACGAGGCATCGACATGAAATACAGGGTTGTTTGTCATCGAACCGAAGAAGGGATCAGCGTTTCGGCCCCGGCGATTGGCTCTGAGGCGCCCTCCCCGCCCAGTTCGTGTGCTGCCGCCTCTGACAGCCGAAATTGGGCGCTCACCTCGCCGCCGCCGGCAGCGCTGGTCGGCGAAAATAGTCTTGACCGGTTTGGCTAAGTGTGGGAGTTTACAGGGTAAAGTAGCGGTCAAGAGCACTGAGCCCGCGTGATAGATATGCCGCTTCTCTTGGTTGGCCTCTCACTTGGCTCACCTATAGTTGGCTGAGATAGGAGAACGCGAAAGAGATGACCTTCGTGTCAGCAACTATTCTTCTATTCGTTGTCATGGATGCGTTCGGCAACACGCCGTTGTTTGTGACCGCCCTTGAGTCTGTCCCTGACAGGAGGCGCGGACAATTGATTGCGCGGGAGTTGCTGATCGCGTTCACCGTTCTTGTTGCTTTCCTTCTCCTGGGACCCTACATCATGGCCGCCCTTCAGATTTCGCCGTCTTCGCTCCGTATCGCCGGGGGGATCATTCTGTTCCTGATTGCGCTTAAAATGGTCTTCGGCGGGACTCAGGAGCTGTTCACAGAAACACCTGCGGGGGAACCATTCATTGTCCCCCTTGCCGTGCCGTACGTTGCAGGACCATCAGCAACAGCTACCGTGCTCCTGCTCGTCGGGCAACACCCAGAGCGCTGGCCCGAATGGCTGCTTGCACTCTCTCTGGCGTCGCTTGCCAATGCGGCCATCCTCTTGTTGGCAACTCGAGTCATCCCTTTTCTCGGAACCAGAGGACTGTACGCATTAGAACGTCTCATGGGCCTGCTCCTTACGGCCGTAGCCGTCGAGATGTTCCTGGGAGGGGTTCGCTTGGCATTCTAAAACGCAAGACAGCCGACAAGTTGATTAGACGGCGACAATTGGTGGGCAGCCGGTCTGGAGAAACCATCCACAAACCGATTGTCCCGTTTGGTCATGGTGGAAAAGTCTCTCCTTCAGGTCCGTATCGGACGTTTGGCCCGCAAGGATTTAGACCGGGTGAGGACGCTTTAGAACGAGACCTTCCGTGACCGGCCACCTGCTCCAAAGCGGCGACGACATCCGAACCGTGCAGGAGTTGTCGGGTCAACCCGACGTAAATACGACTATGATTTCTACCCATGTCTTGACTCGCGACGGCAGAGGGGTCCGTCGCCATGTGGACGCACAGGCACGCTCGAAGCAGTGGTCGGTCGTAATGGGTTTATGCCGACCGTCCGGTCGGCCTTTACCGCCGTAGGTCCTGTTGAAATTCCGTTGACAAGTTTGCGAAATGGCAGGACAATTCCGCCTATCGTGAGCATTGTGGGGACTGGCGCTCTACAGACCAGCATAATCATAGTTCGGCCACAAGGTTCCCAATAGGCAGGCAAGTAAGGTATCGGAGCGCATAGTGATAGAGATGCTTTGTCCTTAACAACATTCACTGAGATGGGGCACACACATGACATTTAAGTCACTTGACAGTTTTCTGGCCTATGTCAGCGATCGCAACCCGGGGCAACCGGAGTTCCTGCAGGCCGTCACCGAGGTGATGGAAAGCCTGTGGCCTTTTATCGAACAGCACCCGCGCTATGCCGAGCACGGACTGCTCGACCGCCTGGTCGAACCGGAGCGCGTCATCACCTTCCGGGTATCCTGGGTCAATGACCACGGCGATGTTCAGGTCAACCGCGGCTATCGCATCCAGCACAGTTCGGCGATCGGTCCCTACAAGGGCGGCCTGCGCTTCCATCCGTCGGTGAACCTGTCCATCCTGAAATTCCTCGCCTTCGAACAGACCTTCAAGAATGCGCTGACTACGCTGCCGATGGGCGGCGGCAAGGGCGGCTCCGATTTCGATCCGAAGGGCAAGAGCCCGGGCGAGGTCATGCGCTTCTGCCAGGCCTTCATCAGCGAACTGTTCCGTCATGTCGGCTCCGATACGGATGTGCCGGCCGGCGACATCGGCGTCGGCGGCCGGGAGGTCGGCTTCATGACCGGAATGATGAAGAAGCTCAGCAACCGCGTCGACTGCGTGTTCACCGGCAAGGGCCTGAGTTACGGCGGCTCGTTGATCCGCCCGGAAGCCACGGGCTACGGCACGGTCTATTTCGCTGAGGAAATGCTCAAGCAGCGCGGCCTCGCCTTCGACGGCATGCGCGTCAGCGTCTCCGGCTCGGGCAACGTCGCCCAGTACGCCGTTGAAAAGGCCATGGCCCTCGGCGCCAAGGTGGTGACGGTATCCGATTCGAGCGGCACCATCGTCGACGAGAACGGATTCACCGCCAAGAAGCTTGCCGAGCTGATGGAAGTCAAGAATCACCTCTACGGCCGCGTCAGCGACTACGCCCAACGCGTCAAGGTCAACTTCCACCCGGGTGCCACGCCATGGCACGTCCCCGTCGACGTCGCCCTGCCCTGCGCGATTCAGAACGAGCTCGATGGCAAGGATGCCGAGGCCCTGGTCAGAAACGGGGTCAAGTGCGTGGCAGAAGGCGCCAACATGCCCTCCACTCTTGACGCCGTGAAGGTCTTCGAAAGCCAGGGCGTGCTCTACGCGCCGGGCAAGGCCAGCAACGCCGGCGGCGTCGCCACCTCGGGCCTCGAGATGAGCCAGAACTCGATGCGCATCTCGTGGCCGCGCGAGGAGGTCGATGCGCGCCTCCACGGTATCATGCGCAGCATCCACGAAGCCTGCCTGCAGCATGGCCGCCGACCGGACGGCACGGTGAGCTATGTGAATGGCGCGAACGTGGCCGGCTTCGTCAAGGTTGCCGACGCCATGCTGGCGCAGGGCGTGATCTGACGTCGCCCCGCACCATAGCGGCTCGAAGCTTGTTCATGTGGACCGGCAGCTCAACCGAATGAGGGTGTGGTCATGGGTATTCCGGTCGAATTGTTGAGCTTGGCAGACGTGATCGCGCGTTACCGCTTCGCCTATCTGATGACGACGAACGCCAACGGCGCGCCGCATGCGGTTGCGGTATCCGCAGCGCTGCAAGGCGGCGCATTGGTTGTAATCGGGATTGGCCGTCATACCCGCGAGAACGCGCTGGAGCGGCCCGCTGTCGCCTTGGTCTGGCCTCCACAAACCGAATCCGATTACTCGCTGATCGTCGACGGGCAGGCTGTCGTAATCGGCGGGCTGCTGCGAATCACCCCAGTACGCGCGGTATTGCATCGTTCGGCGCCATCTCGCGAACCCACGTCGTCGGGGGCCTGCGAATCCGATTGCGTCGAGCTCGATCCGGGCATCCAGCCCGATAGACCGATGACGCGGTAGGCCTTGAAGGCGCCGGCTAACCGGCCGTCCGAGCCGACGCCACTACGCGGCGAGACTCAACCCAATCGTTAGCCCCTGTGGAAGGTTCAGGTGTGGCTGAGCCAGGTCTGCACTTCACCCCCCCTGACATCTCGACCGATACGCCTGGCGCCGTGGAGGCGACAAGCGCTGTCGGGTTGACTGAGCGCGAGGCGAGCGACCGCCTTTCACGCGAGGGCCCGAACGAGGTCCCAGACGCGCCGACCCACCCCGTCCTTCGCCTGCTCAGAAAATTCTGGAGCCTTTCGGCATGGCTGCTCGAACTCATCGCCGCTCTCTCGCTTATCCTGCACAAGCAGGCCGACTTCTGGATTTCGCTCGCCCTCCTATTCGTCAACGCGATCCTCAGTTTCCTTCAGGAGCAGCGCGCGTCGTCGGCGGTCGCTGCCCTCCGGCGCCGTCTTCAGGTAACCGCCAGAACTCTCCGCGATGGAGCCTGGAGGCTGATTACGGCCCGTGAGCTGGTCACGGGAGATGTCGTGCGGCTGCGCGCGGGGGACTTCGTGCCGGCAGACGTGCGCGTCGTTGATGGAGAGCTCCGTGTCGACCAGTCCGCGCTCACCGGCGAATCGCTCGAAGTCCAGAAGCGCAGCGCCGACGCGCTCTTCGCCGGATCGGTCGTACGCCGTGGAGAGGCTACCGCCATCGTCACGGCAACCGGGACGCGAACCTACTTCGGCCGCACGACGCACCTCATCGAGAGCGCTCGGCCGAAGCTGCACGTCGAGGAGATCACCACACGCCTGTTACGGTGGCTCTTTGTCATCGTCGGCACACTGGTGAGCCTCGCGGTCGCGCTGTCCGTCGTTCGAGGGCTGCCGCTGCTCGACATTGTGCCGCTCTCGCTCGTGCTGCTCATAAGCGCGGCGCCGATCGCGCTGCCGGTATTGATCACCGTGAGCACGGCGATCGGCTCGGTGGAACTCGGACGCCACGGTGTGCTGGTCACCCACCTGGCGGCGGTCGAGGACGCGGCGAATATGGATGTCCTGTGCGCGGACAAGACGGGAACGCTCACGATGAATCGCCTGACCCTCGGCGCCGTGCTCGTGCAGCCCGGCTTCACCGAAGACGACGTCCTGCGCACGGCGGTGCTCGCATCAAACCCGGCCGACCAGGATCCGATCGACCTGGCGTTGCTGCGCGCGGCATCGGAGCGCGGCCTGCTCGATTCGAGCGCCAAGACGTTGAGTTTCGTTCCGTTCACGCCTGAGACGCGGCGCACAGAGTCGATCGTAGAGATCAACGGGCGCAAGATGCGCGCGCTGAAGGGGGCCTTGCGCACGCTTGCCGAGCTCGTCGACCTGCCGCCAGACACTGTTGCGGAGATCGAGGCGCGGGTCGACGAGGAGGGAAAGAAGGGCGCCCGCGTGCTCGCAGTCGCGCGAGGCGACGACGGCGCCCCCGTGCGGCTCATCGGCCTTGCATTCCTGCACGATCTGCCCAGGCCTGATTCCCGCCGGCTCATCGAGCAGCTTCAATCGCTCGGCGTCCGGGTCAAGATGCTGACGGGAGACGGCCTGCCCGTTGCCTGCGAGATCGCGCGTACGCTCGGGCTCGGCGACATCGTGCGCGCGCCGGAATTGCGGGCGGCCGAGAAGGACGGCGGCTTGCGCGCCACCGAGCTCGCCGCCCGCGCCGGTGGCTTCGCCGAGGTATTTCCCGAAGACAAGTTTTTGGTCGTGGAGCACCTGCAGTCGGCAGGCCATGTGGTCGGCATGACCGGCGACGGCGTCAACGACGCGCCGGCGCTGAGTCAAGCCGAGGTCGGCATCGCCGTGAGCGGCGCGACGGATGTTGCCAAGAGGGCAGCCAGCATCGTTCTGACGGAAGAGGGGCTTGCAAGCATCGTCGACGTGGTGAAGATCGGGCGCTCGATCTACCAGAGAGTCCTGACGTGGATCATCAACAAGGTGAGCAACACGATTCTAAAGGCGGGATTCGTCGTCGTGGCGTTCATCTTCACGGGCAAGTTCGTCATTTCCGCTCTCGGCATGATCCTGCTGGTCTTCATGACCGACTTCGTGAAGATCGCGCTGGGGACGGATCGCGTCCGCCCGTCGCAGACGCCTGAGAGCTGGCGGATCGGTCCACTCGTCAAGGTAGCAGTCGTCCTCGGCGCGCTCATGTTGCTGGAGGCCCTGGCGCTGCTCGCCATCGGCTCGCGCATCTTCGAGCTCACCGGGGATAGGCTCCACACGTTCTCGTTCCTAACGCTGCTCTACTTTGCCATTTTCTCGATCGTGTCGTTCCGTGAACGCCGCCCTTTCTGGCGATCGCGGCCCGGCTGGGTGCTGGCGGCTGCGCTGGCCGCGGACGCGCTGATCGGTACGGCCATCGGATTCTTCGGAATGGCCGAACTCGGCCCGCTCCCCCTTGGGCAGATTGTGCTTACCGCCGCCTACGCGCTCATCTGCTCGCTGGCGCTGAACGATATCGTCAAGTCGGTTCTCACGGAGCATCTATGGATCGCGCCACGACGGATCCAGGCGTAGGCTTCGCGCGGCTTAGCAACAGCATATAGCGGCGGGCGATGGGCGCCGCCGCCGATGCTACGTGTCGGCACTAACTCGAGGAGGCACAATGATGAAGGCCAGAAAGATATACATCACGGATTTTGACAAAAAGCGACTTGAGGAACTGATTGCGGTGGCTGAGGAGTTTGGCGGTCACGACAGGGCCGACCTGGATGCCCTGGCGGAAGAGTTGGGCCGAGCGAATGTCGTGTCATCCAAGGCGGTTCCGGCTGATGTGGTGACCATGAACTCGAAGGTCGTCCTTCGTGATCTCAGCACTTCTGAAACGAAGACCTACGTGTTAGTGTTTCCGCGTGAGGCGAACATTGACGCCGGAAAGATCTCAGTCCTTGCACCCATAGGCACAGCAATTCTCGGGTACGCCAAAGGAGATATCATCGAATGGCAGGTGCCTGCGGGAATACGACGCATCAGCATTGAGGAGGTCGTGTACCAGCCGGAAGCGGCCGGCGATTATCACCTGTAGCGCCGACTATCGTCCGCAGCGCGTGCGCTGCGCTCATCGAAGACGGCTCAGGCGGTGTGCGGGTATAAGGCTGAAGAGACTGACCCAGGTGTAACGTCTGCCGTCGCGAGGATTCATAGGAATGGGTTGCTAACTACGCGAGAAGGTTATATTATCTGTCTTAGCCTACTAAACGGTTGGTCGCGCGCCCTACTGAGGTTTTGTTCATGCACTGGATATTTCTCGTAACGGCAATTGTCAGCGAAGTCATCGGAACGTCCGCCTTAAAGGCATCGGAAGGGTTTTCCCGATTATGGCCATCAGCGATTGTTGTTGCAGGCTACACATCGGCCTTTTATTGCCTCTCGCTCGCGCTAAACAGAATCCCTGTTGGAGTTGCCTATGCAATTTGGTCGGGTGTCGGCATCGCGTTAATCGCGCTGATCTCTTGGGTTCTCTATGGGCAATCTCTTGACCTTCCGACAATCGTGGGTATTTTGCTCATCGTGGCTGGGGTGATCGTTCTCAATCTGTTTTCCAAAACCACCTCTCACGTGTGAGAGCAACCGGCCAATTCCTCGTTTCAGTCGACCGCGGACAAGCCGCGCTTGCCGATTGTAGTGTCACTCCGCCCTCGGGCGTCGGCTGAGCTCGCACCGTTGACCAACGGAGGATCATCGGTTTTTGACGCCCTGTGGGGCGCCTGACAATGGATAACCCTCTCGCCATGTCGGGTTCTGAGTGGCCCTACCTTCACGCGCTGTTACGCATAGTCTTAGCGCTGGCCCTCGGCCTCTTCGTCGGCCTGGAGCGCGAGCGGCGCGGCAAGGAAGCCGGTGTCCGCACCTTTGCGTTCGCGGCGCTGCTTGGCTGCCTGGGGGCCCAGCTCGGCGAACAGTTTGCCCTGCTCAGTCTTGCTCTCCTCGGGCTGCTGGTCGTCCTCTTAAACATCGAACGGATATACACGCATCAGGATACCGAACTCACGACGTCGGCGGCCTTACTGGTGGTCGGGTTCGCCGGGGTGTTGAGCGGGCAGGGCCACACCCTCCTCCCGTCTGCGTTGACCGTGCTGACGGCCGCATTACTCGCCTGGAAGGAGAGCTTAGCCGGCTTCAGCCTCGGGCTGACCGAGACTGAATTGCGCTCCGCAATCTTACTGGCCGTTTTCGCATTCGTCATCTACCCTGCTCTGCCTGAGGAAAGCATCGACCCGTTTGGACTGGTGCGGCTACGAGCTGCCTGGATGACGGTGCTGCTGATCGCGGGAATCGGCTTCGCCAACTACGTCCTGCTGAAGCTCTATGGCCCACGGGCGGTCGAACTGACAGGTTTTTTCGGCGGGCTGGTCAACAGTTCGATCGCGGTTACGGCACTCGCCGAACGCGTCCAGGAAGGGCCAACGCTGGCCGGTCCGGCCTACCGCGGCATTCTCCTGGCCACGGTGGCTATGGTCCTCCGCAATGGCGTACTGCTGGCGATCCTGGCCCCCCGGGCGCTGGTGACCGCCTCACCTGCCTTGCTCTTGATGCTCTTGGCCGGCATCAGCCTGGCGGGCCTGCAGCGAAGATCGTCGAGTACGCCTCCGTCAGAGAGTCCGATCTTGCAACTCGATTCCCCATTCTCGCTGTCCTCGGTACTGAAGTTCGGCCTGTTATTCCTTGGTTTGGAAATCACGGGAACCGTGGCTCAGCGGGCGTTAGGGCAGGTAGGTTTCTATGCTATCAGCCTGGTTGGAGGCCTCATCTCCAGCGCCAGCGGGGCAGCTGCGGCTGCGTTGCTCGCTTCCCACCACAGTGTCCCCGCTGACGTTGCCGGCACTGGGGTAGTACTGACATCGTTGATGAGTGCGTTAGTGAATCTTTCCCTTGTAGCCCGGGTAGCCCACGAGCGGTCGCTGACCCGGCGAACCGCTTGGTCCCTGGGATTTCTCCTGACGCTGGGAGTGGTCGGCGCCATCGCGGGAGCTCTCCTGCTGCCGGACTGGTTGACGCAGCCCTAAACATGGCAGAACAAGGCGCTCTTGGCCGGCCCCCTTTGCCGAAAAGACGACGCCGATCTGAAGAGGCCTCGATGCCCTCATTCTATTGGAGAGCGCCAACCGACTTGCCAGGCTTGGGGGCGGCAAGTCTTCCCTGAAACGGATCCGCTATTGTGTGAGGGATGCTATGCCACAGACACCTGATTACGAGGCGATGCTTGCGGTGGCGATTGAGGAGGCGCGGCTCGGCTTGGCGGAGGGAGGGATTCCAATCGGGGCGGCCCTCTTCCACCAAAATGGCGCGCTACTCGGACGGGGACACAATCGTCGCATTCAGGACAACGACCCGTCGGTCCACGCGGAAACGGACGCGTTTCGCAAGGCGGGACGTCAGCGTCGCTACCACGAAACAATTATGGCGACGACCTTGGCGCCGTGCTGGTATTGCAGCGGATTGATCGTCCAGTTTCGCATCGGAACGGTCGTCGTCGGGGAGTCGCAGACCTTCCAGGGCGGCATCGCGTGGCTGCGCGAGCGCGGCGTACAGGTGATCGACCTGAACTCAACGGCCTGCGCTCGCCTGCTGACGGCGTTCATCAAGAGCCATGCCGACGTCTGGGCCGAGGATATCGGCGACGCCTGAAGGCCGGCTCGGCCCTCACTTCTACATCCGGTGTTGACATTCGATCAGCCGAGCCGAATGCACTGCAGCGGATCAGATCCCGGACATCCGACTGAAATCTCGTTGACAAGTCAGAGAAATGACATAACAATTGGCGAGGCGACATTGACTCAGAAACTCCCCAGACGATCTCGAATCATCGTCGTGAAGCCCGAATCGATCTCACGCATGCAAATCGACAACCTTTTCACTCATACGGAACCCCCTCACGAGGGAGAACGTTTTGATGCGCTCCTTCGTCACAAGAACCTTGTCGTTGAGCGAATCGTCAGTTCTTCGGTCCTCGCGTCCCGTGAGTACGTTCAGGCTCAGGATGAATGGGTGGTCCTCCTCCGCGGGGAAGCCGTTTTAAATGTCGCCGGCGAGTCGCGGACGCTGACGCCCGGCGATTATCTGTTTCTACCGGCCGGCGTTCCTCATACCGTGGAGCGAACTTCCCACGGGGCCGTGTGGCTGGCCGTTCATCTCCACCCTGCACCGTCCGCCGCATCCGACATGACGCCGTACCCGGACGCTTCAGGCGCACATCGCTGCGGATAACCGCCGGTGCTGACGGCATTCCTCAGAGGAGGTCGTAGGTGACCGACATACTGATTGGCAAGGGCGACAGGCCCGTCTACTTGCTGACCAAATACGGTAACCGTCACGGCCTGATTGCCGGCGCCACAGGGACAGGGAAGACCATTTCGCTCCTGGTGCTGGCGGAAGGCTTCTCGCGGCTTGGCGTGCCGGTATTCATGGCCGACGTGAAGGGTGATGTCGCCGGCGCCGCGCTGGCCGGTCTTGACAACGAGAAGATTCGAGAGCGCGTCGCCCGGATCGGTATTCAGGGCTACGCTCGCGAGCCCAATCCGGTAGTATTTTGGGACCTGTACGGCAAGTTAGGCCACCCGGTTCGGACAACGGTGTCCGAGATGGGCCCGAGCCTGCTGGCCCGGATCCTCGAGCTCAACGACACTCAGGCAGGGATACTCGAGATCGCTTTTACACTGGCTGACGACAAGGGTCTGTTGCTGCTCGACCTTGATGATCTGCGCGCGGTGCTCGGATTCGTCGTAGAGAACCGCAAGGAGATATCGACGCAGTATGGTCTCGTCAGCGCTCAGTCGGTAGCCGCCATTCAGCGCGCCATGTTATCGCTGGAACGGGAAGGCGGGGAATCGATGTTCGGCGAGCCGGCACTGGAACTTGCCGACCTGCTGCGCACCGATCTCAGCGGCCGCGGCGTCGTCAATATTCTTGCCGCCGATCAACTCATCTTGAAACCCCGGCTGTACTCGAGCTTCTTGCTGTGGCTGCTGTCAGAGTTGTTTGAGAACCTGCCGGAGGTTGGAGATCTCGACAAGCCTAAGCTGGTGTTCTTCTTCGATGAGGCCCACTTACTTTTCGATGACGCTCCAGCAACGCTGCGGCAACGCGTAGAACAGGTCGTGCGTCTTATCCGGTCCAAGGGCGTCGGCGTATACTTCTGCTCCCAGTTTCCGGATGACGTACCCAACGAGATCCTCGGCCAGCTCGGAAACCGCATCCAGCACGCCTTGCGCGCCTACACCCCGCGCGACCAGAAGGCGGTACGCACTGCTGCGGATACCTTCGTTGCGAACCCCAAGCTCAACGTCGTCGAGGCCATATCCCAGCTCGGTGTCGGCGAGGCCCTGGTATCGACCCTCCAGGAAAAGGGTGTGCCGATGCCCGTGGAACGCACTCTGATCTGCCCGCCGCGCTGCCGCATCGGGGCAGTCACGCCGGAGGAACGCGCCGCGGTACGGGCTCGCAGCCCTATTGCCGGTAAGTACGATTCTCAGATAAACCGCGAGTCCGCCTACGAGATACTGATCCGTCGTGTCGGCGCCAGCGAGGTGTCCGCCCAGCGCCCGTCGGAAGCCCAGCCGGAGCCGCAGGCTCAAACGGGCGACGCATTAAGCGACTTCCTATGGGGCACCAAGCGCCGCCAGGGTATGGTAGAGACGATGGCCAAGCAGGCGGCGCGCACTGTCGGCAGTCAGATCGGCCGGCAGATCCTCCGCGGCGTGTTAGGCGGGATCCTCGGCGGATCGCGTCGCCGTTAGCGTGCCCGCATTACAGCTAGAGGCCGGCGCGTTTCGCCCCCCTCAAACAGTTTTAGACGGGGAATACAGCGCACCTATGACCGACATGTTGGTCAAACTGTACGATCTGTCAAATAATTGGAGCTTCCTGTCCGAACAGGCCGAACGGGGCGTCACGCTGCGCAAGCCTTTCGGCCCCGAAAAGCATCTGGTCATCGATTGGGTGAGAGACCAATTCGGAGACGTCTGGGCCGGCGAAACCGAAGTAGCGTTGTGCCATCAGCCCGTTACCTGTTTTATCGCCTGTCAGGATCAGGCGCTGATCGGCTTCGCCTGCTATGATGCGACAGCATTGGGGCTCTTTGGCCCCGGCGGCGTCGCCGAACAGTCTCGCGGCCGCGGAACGGGCCGGGCGTTGTTGATGGCGTGTCTATTGGACATGAAGTTGAAGGGGTACGGCTATACGATTGTCGGCGATGTCGGACCTGCCGAGTTCTTCTGAAAGACTGTGGGCGCTGTTGAGATTCCCGATTCAACACCGGGTCTGTACAAGGCGATGCTCAGACGCACGGTATAAGAGTACGATACGATGCCGCAGACAGAGGCGCAAACGGAACCCACTTCGGTAATGCCGGATGAACGGATCTCGGCCGGCGAACAGGTGTTTGAAACCTGGCGAAAACGGTTGGGCGCGGTTCTCGTTCTACCCGCATTTTTTCTAACCTACGCTCTGTGCGGCGACCTTACGCCAGAAGGGCGGACACTGGCCGCGATTCTTGCGACTGTGACGGTACTATGGATCTCTGAGGTTATTCCGCTCCCTGTATCCGCACTGCTGGGGACCGTGCTATGTGTTGCGTTGGGCGCGGTGCCGGCAGAACCTGGCAGGTCGCCGGCGACCTTCGTGTTGGCCCACTTCGCCGACCCGATTATATTCGTGTTCATCGGCGGGTTTATGCTCGCGCGAGCCATGACGATCCACGGACTCGACCGCCGAATCGCGTTAGGAGTCCTGTCAATTCCCTCGATCGGTTGCTCTCCTGCAAGGACTATGTTGGGCCTCGGATTGGTAACCGCCGTGATCTCTATGTGGGTCAGTAACAGCGCCACCACCGCCATGATGTTCCCGATTGCCCTGGGTATCCTGCGCGCGCTGCACGACATACGCGCCGCCAAGGGGTTGGCTGGGAACTCAATGGATCCGAGCACCTGGCCGTTCGCCACCGGCATGATGTTGATGGTAGCGTTCAGTGCGTCAATCGGCGGCATTGGAACGCCGGTTGGCTCACCCCCCAATCTTATCGGCATTGGACTTATCCGGGCAGCAACGGGTGTCGAAATCAGTTTTTTTTACTGGATGGCAATGGCGGCCCCGCTGCTCCTGGTCATGGGACCTGCGCTGTTCACGGTGCTCTACCTGCTGCATCCGGCTGGGAAGAAGGCAGACCGGGCGTCCTCCGATCAGGATAATAGAGTCGCGCAGACTCAACGCAGCACACCCACTGCCGACACGGGAAGCCATTTACTGGACTATATCCGTCGGGAACGAAGAAAGCTGGGTCCCTGGACGTGGGGACAGATCAACACAGTCATCGGTTTTGGAGCGGCTGTGACATTCTGGGTGATACCCGGCTTCCTACAGATGCCGTGGTTCGCGGGATACGCGTGGGGTAAATGGATGAGTCTGCACCTCCCCGAATCGATCGTCGCGATCGGCGCGGCGATCCTCCTGTTTCTGCTCCCTGTCAACCTGCCGCGTGGGGAATTCACCTTAACGTGGGCGGAGGCGGTCAAGATCGACTGGGGCACGATCTTACTGTTTGGCGGCGGCCTCGCGCTCGGTTCGCTGATGTTCAAGACCGGCGTAGCCGAGGCAATGGGCCGCGCCCTCACGGGCTACCTCGGCGTCACCTCTCTGTGGGGATTGACAGGCTTATCGATCGCCATGGCAATTGTGATCTCTGAGGCCGCGAGCAACACCGCATCCGCTAACATGATCATTCCGGTAGTAATTGCGATCGCGCAGGCCGCCGGCGTCACTCCATTACCGCCGGCGCTAGGGGCGTCGCTGGGCGCAAGCTTTGGGTTTATGCTTCCCGTGTCCACCCCCCCGAATGCAATCGTGTACGGATCAGGCCTGGTGCCGCTTCCGAAGATGATGCGCGCCGGTATCCTGCTCGACGTCGCAGGCTTCTTTATTATCTGGAGCGGCCTGTACGTCCTGCACCAGATATTCGGGCTGCTATGACCGTATGAGGATTCGTCGACGCTTCTCCTTTCCCTCGCCCCTGGGATCAATGTCGTCGAGAAAGATCGAGGAACCGCCGGTCCGTCATGCAGACCGCGAAGCGTCGCCCCTCCCCTGTCGCTGCCACATCCCTCTACCAGCTTTCTTCTTGACAGATCTATCCTCTACCCCTACTCTTACGCTCGAACTTCTATTTGTCCGGTGTGCGTCGTGGGCTCCACGATGCGGAAAACACATAGACAGCGGCCTTGATGTCTCCCACTTTCCTGAGGAGGGATAACCGTGCAGAGACGACTTGCCTTCTTATTCGGTTGCTGCCTGCTACTCGGCGCCTGCGCCACAGCCACGGTCGACAAGCAGTCGGTTCGGGCTACTCAAACGGCGCCGGAATCGACCCAGGTGGAGGTCGTTCGGATCCCGTATGACCCGGCATTACCCTACTATGTGGTGACCGTCGAGCCGCTGACGTTCGCGGCTGAACAACCAATGAGTGGCGCCGCGCCGGCCGCGCCGGGACGTCGCTACGGATGGGGACCGTGGGGGTGGGGCCTTCTGCCTGAAGGACCGCAGGCGCCGGTCTACAATCCGCCTGCTCAGGGGGTATCCGGAAACGTCGGTACAGCCGTCGCACACCAACTCGCCACCGCACTGACCAACGTAGGAAACATCCGCGTGATCGATTACGATTTCTATTTGCAGCACAAGGATAATCCGTCGAGCCTCGTCGACGCCAGACAGCGCGAGGTCGGACCCTTCCTCATTCGCGGCGCCATTACCGAATTCAACGAGATCGCTGAGGCCTCGGGTGAGAGCACCGGTGGCTCGCTCGGCGCAGTCGGCGCCGCCCTCGGCATCGCCGGGGCTATCGCCGGCAATGCCGCCGCCGGCATCACCGGCGGCGCGGTCGCGCTGGCCAACCCTACCTATGAAAACACAGTGGCGCGCCGGACCGGTTCGGTGGCAATTGACCTCAGGTTAGTGAAGCCGACGGATGGACGACTTGTCGGCAGCGTTGTAGCGAACGGCAGCTTTACGTCCCAGTCGGCGGCGAACGGTTTCTCACTGTTCGGATTCGGGAAGGCAAGCAACGCCTACGCCGCCAGCGCGCTCGGACAAGCCAATCGCGCGGCGATGAATTCGGCGGCGACCCAGCTCTTCAAGCAACTGCAAAACATACGCTGAATCGAAATCGATACCCCTGCGAGTGGCACTGGCCGCGCGCAGGAACGCCTCATCACGAAGAAGAGCACAACCCGATAGGCGCCCTCCTCTACCCGTCTGGCAAATATGCGTACTGCTCCTACGCCTTGCGTGAAGAGGCCCTCACGAGCAGGGCGCGCGCGCCCATGAAGGTCTTGACCGCATCTCTACTCTGTTATGCGCGGCTTTAGGCTCTTCCCACACCCCGCCAGCCCACACAATGCAAATAGCCCGCTCAGCATGCTGCCAAGCGGGCTATTGAATTTACTAAGTCAGCGTGGCTGGGGGGCAAGGATTCGAACCTCGATAAGCAGATCCAGAGTCTGCCGTCCTACCGTTGGACGACCCCCCACCAAACACGAACGTCCAAAGGTTGCGCCTTTGGACGTTCAAAATATGATAGAACGGCTGAGAAAAGTCAAGGTGAAAAACGGGTGCGGTCGAGCGTCATGAAGCGGCCTCGTTCGAGGGGGCTTGCAGATTATCGTGTAACGTCGAAAGCTTCATCATCTCGAAGGCTCTCGTGCTGCTCGGCGTCGTCAACACGACCCGATCGCCTTCCCGCTTACCGATGAGGCTTCGTCCGATCGGCGAGGCGACGGAAATCCAACCGCGCGCACTGTCCATGAGTTCCGGAACGACCAGCGTATAGACAGTCTCCCCTCCTGTCTCTTCGTCCATAAGGTAGACGGTGCTGCCCAAGGCGACGCGGTCCTTCGGGATCGCTTTCAAATCAATCTTACTGATCTCCGCGATCCGTTGCTGCAGAAAGGCCATCCTGGCCTTGACAAATCCCTGCCGGTCCTTGATCGTTTCGTATTCGCCGTTCTCTCGCAAATCGCCCAGTTCTCTGGCGGCCTGGATCTTCTTCGGAAGCTCCTGCCTGAATTCCCGATCCAGCTTGTTGAACTCTCGTCGCAGCTCATCAAGTAGCGCCTCGATCTTCATCCTTCCTCCTCCAGTGCTTCTTCTACTCGACGTCGCACGGCAGCCCATCCCATCAATTCCATGATCGGAAAGATCGGAGGACTGACGGTCTTCCCCGACAGCGCAACCCTGAACGGCTGGGCCAGATCGACCAACTTGGCGCCAAGGGTTGCCGCCCTCGTTCGAAACAGCGATTCCAGCGCCGCAGCCGTAAACGCCGGCAGCGTCTCGATCTCCTCCGCCAACTCGCGAACCCTGCCCTTCGCCTCTACAGTCAGAATCTTGAGTGTCGCTGCCGCATCGCGCTCAATCCTCCCATCAAAGACGAATCTGGACGAGGATGCGAGTTCCGTCAAGGTCCTGGCCCGCTCCTGAAACAGGCAGGCCACTCGCTGCAGCCAGACCCCGTCTTTCTGCGCCAGCTCTTTCCGATCGACGCCGGCCGCTTCCCAAAAGGGGATCAGCAGCGCCGTCAGTCGATCCGGGGCGGCGCGTTTGATATACTGACCGTTCAGCCACTCGAGCTTGACCGGATCGAACACCGCTGGCGTCGTCCCGACCCTGTCGAGGCTGAAATATCGGATCAACTCGTCCTGGGTAAAAATCTCCTGGTCGCCGTACGACCACCCAAGTCGCGCCAGATAGTTCACGACTGCCTCAGGGAGGTAACCCATCTGCTGGTAGGCCAAGACTGACGTCGCGCCGTGCCGTTTCGACAAGCGTGAGCGATCAGGTCCCAAAATCATCGGGATATGGGCAAAGTGCGGAATGGCGAGTCCTAGCGCTTCGTAGAGTGCGATCTGACGCGGTGTATTCGAGATGTGATCGTCACCTCTGATCACGTGCGTAATACCCATCAGTACGTCGTCTACCACAACGGCAAAGTTATACGTCGGCATCCGGTCGGAACGCAGGAGTATAAAGTCGTCCAGATCGCCGGCCTCAAACCGGATGGGACCGTGAACGAGGTCCGCGATCTCGATGGTCCCCTCCTCTCCGACCAACAGCCGGACGGCAACGCCATTATCTCCTGTTCCAGTCAGGTCGTTTCCCCGCCGGCGACAGCGGCCGTCGTACTTCGGGGAGGCGCCGGCCGCGAGCGCCGCCTTGCGGCGAGCCTCCAGCTCCTCCGGCGCGCAGGTGCAGTAGTAGGCCTTCCCTTCRTCCAGCAGCCGCTGCGCATAGTCGTGATAGAGCTTCAGGCGATCAGCCTGCCGATACGGTCCAACCGGCCCGCCAACCTCCGGCCCCTCATCCCAGTTCAGACCAAGCCAGCGMAGCGCGTCCAGAATCGTRGTCGTCGATTCATCGGTCGACCGCTCCGCATCGGTATCTTCTATGCGCAGGATGAACTCGCCGTTCTCGTGGCGGGCGAACAGCCAGTTATAAAGCGCTGTCCTGGCCCCTCCGACATGCAGGTAGCCCGTCGGACTCGGCGCGAATCTGACCCTGACCTTGGACACGGCACACTCCCCTACGGCCTTGACGGCGGCCCGGCTTCCGCTTCGTCGATCAGCATGACAGGGATACCGTCCCGGATCGGATAGCGCCGTCCGCATGCCGTACACACAATGCGCGACGCGGGCTCATCCAGCACTACCTCAGCCTTGCAGGCCGGACAGGCCAGGATCTCGAGCAGCTCTTTATCGATCATCTGTGCTCCTTTTTACCCGAATTCCCCGTTCATCGTTCGTTTCCCTTTCGTTTCGCTCACTATAAACTACCCCTACAGAGCCCGGAAAGGAGATTTTATAATCGCCCCTGATCTTAGAGCGGCTGTCGGCGCATCACGATGGCATCTTCCCGCGGATGCTCGTAGTAGTTGCGTCGGCGGCCGATCGGTCGAAAACCGTACGCCTTGTACAGTTTACTGGCCGCCGCGTTGGATTCTCGCACCTCGAGGTAGCCGACCGTCACGGCATTCGCATAGGCCCGAACCAATATCTCGTCCAGCAGTCGGGACGCGACCCCACGACCGCGATATCCCGGATGAACCGCAAGGTTATTGATGTGCAACTCCCCGCTGACGATCCACGCGCACAGAAACCCGACGACCCGCTCTCCGGCCCCTTCGTCCGCCCGTGCGACCAGTGATCGGGCGATTCGCTCGGAATTCAGCTCGTGCACGAACATCTCCTCAGTCCAGGGTTCGGCGAACGAGAGGCTCTCAATGACCAGAACCTCCGACAGATCCTTCTTACGCATGGCATCGCATACGACCGCAAGTCTCATCTTGTTCATTGTCGGTGCGTGGCCTCCCTGCCGAGACGATGCAGCTCTGCCTCAGATGGCCGAAGATACTGGGGCGCCAGTTCGGTGAGATCATCTCGTTGGCCGAGCAGGAGGCGGCGGCGACCAAGTTCCGCCACGGCAGCGGCGCGCCCTCCGCGTCCTGCAAGCGGAGCAAACAGCGCCAACTCCTTCAGTTGGGATTGTATCAGATCTTCGTACACCGCCAACCCGTCGCCCAGGAAGACGGTCGGCTGTTGGATTCGGCTCAACAGCCTGTCTAGCGCCGCCGCCGCGTCGCCCGCCAGGCGGATCATCCGCTCTCCCTCGTACCGAAAGAGTGCGCTGTAGATCTCACCCTTCCTGGCATCGAGGATGGGGCAGATCTGGTACGCACAGAACGGAAGCGTCCACGCCATGGCTTCAAGGGTCGATATGCCGACGCACGGTTGATCCCCGGCAGCCGCTAGACCCTTCGCGGTGCTCACGCCGATCCGTAGGCCGGTAAAGGAGCCTGGCCCGACAGCGACGGCGAAGCCCGCGACCTGGTCCAGGGCGATCCTCGCATCTTGCAAGGCTCTATCAATCAAGGGCAGTAAGCGCTCGCTGTAGGTCGCCTTGACATTCAGCGTATATTCGCAGATCACCCCTTGCCCTGAGACAAGGGCCACCCCCCCTTGCATGGTCGATGTCTCGATTCCCATTACCAGCATGGCAATTTGACGATACTACAGTCGATGTGATTCGACAAGGATCTCAGCAAACATCACGCCTCGGTATACGAGACGCCGATAAACATCTCTCCGGCCTGATCTGTCGGCCCCCCGGCCCGCACGCGCAACAGCAAAACGAAACCAATCAGGAAAAATAGCCCCACCGCAAGAAGCGCCGCGCGCTGGTTGCCTGCCATACCGTAAGAGACCGCGCCAAACACCAGAGGCCCAAGAATGGAGGCGGTTTTCCCGCAGAGAGCGTAACACCCGAAAAATTCACCCTCTCGCCCATTGGGAATCAGTGTGGCCATGAAGGTTCGGCTTGCAGCCTGGATCGCGCCCAGACCGGATCCGGCGACGGCCGCAAGGAGGTAAAACTGCGACTGCGCCTCAACAAAATAGGCCGCGACCACCACGCCCATCCAGAGGCCTAACATGCAGAGCACAACGATCTTCGGACCGAGGCGATCCGTTGGCTTTCCCCACAGGAAGGCTCCGACTAAGGCAGTCGCTTGAACAAGAAGGTAGAGGCCGATTAGCTGCGCCATCCCAAAGCCAAGTGTTCTGGCCGCGAAAATCGAGGAGAAGAAGATCACCGTGTTGACGCCGTCCTCATATAACAGATAAGCTCCGAGGAACCGTCGTAGCTCACGGAACGATAACACGTCCCTGATCGTTCGTACAGTCCCCAACACGCTCTCGTAGATCGCTTCAGAAATCTCATACCYGCCGGGCCGATCCTTCGGCAGCACCATAAAGGATGGCAGGGCAAAGAATCCAAAGAGTGCCGCTGCCGACAGGAAGCACCAGTTGAGGGCGCCGATCTTCGCAAAGGGAAGGGCCACGAGAAGGGCGACAATCGAGCCGGCGTAGCCCACAGCAAAACCGTAGGCCGACACGCGCCCCTGCCACTGGCGGGRGGCGATGTCCGGCAGGTAGGCATTATAGAAGACCAGCGCCCCCTCAAATCCCACCATGCCGAGGACGCCCAGCGCAAACCCCCTGGATATCATCCCCTGCTCGACGGTTGCCATCGCCGCCGTTGCACCTACGCTGAGGTAGGTGGTGACAAAAAAGAGCCGCTTGCGGATTCCGGCTCGGTCCGCAAGACCCCCCAGAATCGGGGAGGTGAGCGCCACGATCGCCATGGACGTGGAGACCAGGCGTCCCCACCACAGATCTCCCTCGCCGTGGGCGTTACCGACGACAACCTGGGCATAATAGGTCGCATAGATCGTCGCGGCGATGACGGCAGCGAAGGATGAGTTTGCGAAATCATACAGGGTCCAGGCGAATACCTGACGGCGATTCATTCGACTAAGGCTTGAGAGCAGAGAACTGGCGCATCAGTTCACGGACCAACCTCACGTATCGGTCGCCGACCGGGATGATCTCGATGAGACGCGTATCCGATCCGAAGTACCGAAGCCTCACGGTCAGCATCTCCTTCGGGAGTATCCCCCATCCATGCTCGGCCCACTCGACCGCCGCCACACCATCCCCCTGCAGATACTCATCGAGACCCAGGCGCGCACAGGCATCAGCGGTTTCGATTCGGTATAAGTCGATGTGATAAAGAGGCACCCGGCCAGGGTATCGGTGCATAATGGCGAAGGTCGGGCTGCTGACGTAAGCCGCCGGGTCGATGTCAAGTCCCTTGGCCAGCCCGCCGACAAAAAGGGTTTTGCCGGCCCCGAGTTCGCCGATGAGGCCGATCACGTCGCCCGCATCGGCCAGTCTTCCTATCGCCTCGCCCAGCGCATGCGTCTGCTCTGGAGAGGCAGAGCGATACACGACCGACGTCGCATCCACCCTACAACTCTGGCGCGGAAAAGCAGGGATGCGTACGGCCTCCCAACTGCCCGACTCCCCGGGCGCCCTGCTCATACGGCATGAGACTTCAGTTGTCGAATAGCCTCCGGAATCTGAGCCATTAAATCAGAGGCCACCATGGCCTCCTGGCCGATGGCCTCGGCCGCCAGATCTCCGGCCAGGCCGTGCAGGTAGACGGCCGTCTTGGTCGCCGCGTCGGCGCTGGCGCCCTGGGCGAGGAGGCCGGCGATCAGACCGGTCAATACGTCGCCCGTTCCCCCCGTCGCCATCCCTGCATTGCCGGTCATATTGATCGCCACCCGGCCTTCCGGATTCGCAATCACGGTGCGGGCGCCCTTCAATACCAGATAGAGGCCGAAACTAGCCGCAACCTTTTGCGCGATCGGGATCCGATTTCTGACGACCTCATCCCGATCGATGCCCAGCAGCCTGGCAAGCTCTCCAGGATGAGGGGTGAGGATCGGCGGAATCGCGCGGGTGCGTAGCATGTCCAGGTTTGGTCCGAGCGCATTGATTCCATCGGCGTCTATCACGAGTTGGGCCTCGGCACCCCGGACGACAGTCCGCACCAGCTCGGCCGTCTCCGGATAGGTCGACAGACCAGGACCGATCGCGACCGCTGGTTTGCCCCTCATCAACTCCAGAAGTCTATCCAGTGCGGTAAACGCCACCGTCCGCTCGGCGGTCTCGGGAAGCGGTTCGGTCATGACCTCCGTCAGCTTCGCCTCCATGGCATCGTTCAGGCTCTCCGGCAGCGCCAACGTCACAAGCCCTGTCCCGATTCGAAGCGCTGACAGCGCGCACATCGCCGCGGCTCCGGTCTTGCCGGGCGAACCGGCCAGAACCAGGACGTGACCATAGGTCCCTTTGTGGGCATTCGGATCGCGCGGCGGAAGCGCGCCGGCCACATCCTCAACCTGCACGAGTGAGACATCGAGACGGGGATCGTCGAGCAGTTGCCGTGGCAACCCAATGTCGACCGTGACCACGCGACCGGCGCATGATGCCGCCGGATAGAGGATCACGCCGCGTTTCGGCAGACCGAAGGTCACGGTGCAGAGCGCTGTAGTACACGGACCAGGGATGACCCCTTCATCGCT
>PQAQ01000204.1 GCA_003105305.1 Candidatus Methylomirabilota bacterium | reverse complement strand
CGTCTGCGGCGCTCCCACCGTCGCTCCCAGGCTGTCGCTGAGGCTCACCTGGAAGGTCTCCGCGACTGTGCCCTGGTTGGCAACGGCGACCGTCACGGTCTGGGCCGTCCCCATCGTCACGGGTGTCGGCGCCGTTACCCCGGTCACGGCCACATCATGCGTTGTCGCCACGCTGACCACCGCCGCCGCCGTCCCCACGTTATCCACCGTGTCCGTCTCGCCCGAGACCGTCGCGGCCGTCGCCGTCAGCGTGTGTGTCCCCGCCACGGTCGGCGTCCAGGCGAAGCTCAAGGCCTGGGTCGCTCCCGCCGCCAAAGCCGTGACCGTCTGCGGGGATCCCACCGTTGACCCCAAGCTATCCGCGAGGCTCACCTGGAAGGTCTCCGCGACTGTGCCCTGGTTGGCAACGGCGACCGTCACGGTCTGGGCCGTCCCCATTGTCACCGTCGTCGGGGCCGTCACGCCGGTCACCGCCACGTCGTTTGCGGCGCCAAGCTGCGCAAAAGAGAGCTCGTACGCCATCCCATCGTTCTCGCTGGAAACTTCGTTGTTGTCGACGCCTCGCGCCGTCATGAACAGGCTCATCGTGCCCGGCCGGAGAGTGCTCGGCCCGTAGGCCAGGCTCGCCGGCTTGACGGCCTGAGTCGCGGAGGCGTTGATGGTCCGCAGGAGATTACCGTCCGTGTCGACCTCAGCGATCACGGAAGGTTGGACGCCGATGATGAAGAGATGTCCATTATCGGTATTGAAGCAGATCCCTTCCGGATCCGTGACTCCCAGGACCGTCGTGTCGAAGCTCGTCACCAGGTCGTCTCCCGTCGGGGGAACCCCGTCAAAAACCCCATTGGGGCCGGGATCGTCCTTGTAGACCTCGCTGTTGACTCCGTCCACCCAATAGAGGATCCCTCGCCAGGTGTCGAGAGCCACGTCTTCCGGGTCACCGCTGCCCGTGGCGGCGAGGGGGTAACGGGTGACAACGTCGTCGGCCGTGAACGGCAGCCCGTCCGGTCCAGGATTCAGGATATTGATCCTCACCGCGTCATCGTCGGAGATGAAGAGCCGGCCGTTGGCGGGGTTGTAGACGATACCGGTCGGCTCCCGCGTAAACGAGGTCAGGTTGGCCGTTCCCAGCAGCGCCCCGGTCGGGCTCATCTTGAAAAGATTGGCCCCCGCGAACAGACCCATTTCTTCGACTTCGGAATCGGTGACCAGGTAGCAGTTGAGGGGCGGGTAATACGTGATCCCGCACGGATCGGGGCTCGGCGGAGAAAACTGGTACATGGGAATGACCTGAACCAACTCAGGGAAGACGGTCGGTGCCGCCGCATTCGGCGCAGCCAACGGCTTGAGGGACAGCTCGGTGATCTGCGCCGTTCCCCCCGCTTCCAGCACATAGAGGCTCAGCTCCGACGGGTCATCGGTCGAGTCGCCGCTCGGCGCGAAGGTGAGCCCCTGGGGACGCCCGCTCAGAAGGCCCGACAGATCCCGCGCGGCCACGAGCTTTCCCGCTGTCGTAAGCTCGAGCAGTGTCCGCGCACCCGGCTCCATGACGAAAAGGTGCCCGGATCCGGGATCAAAGGCGATGCCGCGGAAACCGGAGCCGATATCCGGCGTCAGCGGGCGGATCGACTGGAGGACGACTCCTTGGTCGCCCAGCATTCCCGCTTGGACTATTCGCGGAGGCGTCCCGTCCAGGATATAGAGGCGGCCTTCCCGATCGGCCGTGATCCCCTGGGGATCGGTCAGGGCCAGATGCGTGATGTCGACGGTGGAAAGCGTCTCAGGCGCAACGTCGTTATCGCCGTCAGCCCGGATGACGGACAGGCGCCGGGCCTCTGCATCCAGGATCAGCAAACGACCCGTCTGGCTGTCGAAGGCCACGTTGACCGGGTTCCTGACGGAAGCGGCCGAAGTCCTGGATCCGGCATCACCCCCGCGATGGCCGATGGCGGCCATCGCTCCATCCCCCAGGACCAGGAAGCGGTTGCCCTTCTCGAGGAAAGCCAAACCCGCTTGGCCTCTTATCCCCAGAGGTCCGGTCTCGATCTCCCGGACCTTGCGCAGTCCCGGAGTTCGCTGGGGAGCTCCGGCCAGCGATGTCATCAGAAGGGCAACGACGGACGCCCCAAGCAGCAGCAGGCCAGATCTGCGAAAGGCCTGGGATCCCGAGCGACGGCCCCTTTGTCGGATGCATCCGCCGCCGCTTCTGTTCATGGTCTCCCCCTGGCCGGATCTGTGCCGGGGTGATAAAGCGAGGAAACATCAGCCCAAGAATTCTGGGAATCGCACTCTTGGTCTGGAAGCCTTTTCTCCACCCCGGCTCCCTTCTGATTAGTAGATAGCTCACAATCTTCGGATTGTCAACACTTTAATGTCCGATCTCCCCCGGATTTAGCACCGTCCCTTGACAGAGGTCGGGAGCGGGCCCTATAGTTCCGGAATGCCTGAGAGCGTCAGGCGGCGGAGTCGCCGCTTTCTCCGTTCAAAATGGGCCGTCCTAGCCGGCATCGTGGCGGTCGCCGCATGTCTTCTTTTTGTTTTTCGCGGTCTTTGGCTTCTTCCGTTCGGCGATTTCCTCGTTTACGAAGATCGCCTGCATCGCGCCGACGTGATCCACGTGATCGCCGGTGAAGACAACCGGACCGACCACGCCATCCAACTTTATAAGCGGGGTCTCGGGGACAGACTCTTCTTTACGGGCGGCTGGTGCGAAAATCATGGCTATAACCACGGTGAATACGGCAAGGCGCGGGCGATCGCCCAAGGCGTGCCCCAGGCCGCCATTGCGTTCGACGATTCGTCGGTCATCAGCACCTATATGGAGGCCGAGAAACTGAGGGATTGGATCGCGCGTAGCGCTACCCCGGTCCGTTCGGTGATCGTCGTCAGCGACCCGTTCCACATGCGGCGGGCCCGTTGGGCCTTTAAACGGGTGCTGGGGGAGAGGATCGAGGTGCAGATGTCGCCGGTTCCCTTTTCCCAGACGCCCTATCATCGGCAATGGTGGAAAGACCCCCTGAGCCGCATCTATGTCAGGGAAGAATACGGAAAACTCTTCTATTATGTCCTACGATATCAGATCAGCTCGGGGAAGTTCCGGGATTGGCTCGCTTCGAAGGATAAAAAATAAAGTCCGCTGTCCCCCTTACGTTCCTTGACACGACTTGTGCCGTTTAAATACAATTCGTCCACGTTTCACTCTCATGGGAGCCCGGGACGAAGAGGAAGGGGGTGAAGTTTTGAAGATTCTTGTTACTGGGACGGCCGGCTTTATCGGATTCCACCTGGCCCGGCGCCTCCTCGCCCGGGGCGATGAGGTCGTCGGCCTCGATAACATCAACGACTACTACGATATCCGGCTCAAGTACGCCAGGCTCGCCGATACAGGGATCGACGAAGCCCTCATCCAAGACGGTCTCCCGGTTCCGAGCGCTAAACACCCCAATTATCGCTTCGTCAAGCAGAACCTTGCGGACCGGGAATCGCTCGGCCGGCTTTTCCGGGAGGAGAAGTTCGACAAGGTCTGCCATCTCGCCGCCCAAGCCGGAGTGCGCTACAGTTTGGAAAATCCTCACGCCTATGTGGAGTCCAACCTGGCCGCATTCGTCAACCTCATCGAGCTATGCCGGCGCTGCGAAACCGGGCATCTTGTCTATGCCAGCAGCTCGAGCGTCTACGGCCTAAATCCCACGATGCCGTTCTCGACGGATTCCGATACGGACCACCCCGTCAGCCTCTACGGGGCGACCAAGAAATCGAACGAGCTCATCGCCCACAGCTACAGCCATCTCTTCGGGCTGCCTACCACGGGCCTGAGGTTCTTCACGGTCTACGGCCCCTGGGGGCGGCCGGACATGGCCGCTTTCATCTTCGCCAAGGCGATCCGCGAGAACAGGCCGATCGACATCTTCAATCACGGCGACATGGAGCGCGATTTCACTTACGTCGACGATATCGTCGAAGGAGTCGTCCGCGTCATCGATAAGCCCCCGGTCGCCTTGCCTCCCGGCCCCCCCTTCAAAGTCTACAACATCGGGCACGGATCGCCGGTCAGGCTCCTGGAATTCGTCGCGGCGATCGAACGGGCGCTGGGCCGAAAGGCCGTTAAGAATATGCTCCCGATGCAGCCGGGGGACGTCCGGTCGACTTGGGCCGACACCGAGGACCTGCGGCGCGATCTCGATTATCAGCCTGCGACTTCGGTCGAAGAGGGCATCGATCGCTTCATCGAGTGGTATTTGGGGTACTACAAATGAAAAAAGCCCTTATCACCGGCATCACCGGGCAGGACGGCTCCTATCTGGCCGAGTTCCTCCTATCCAAGGGCTATGTTGTCCACGGGCTTATCCGCCGGTCGAGCAGCTTCAACACGGGGCGCATCGACCACCTCTACGAGGATCCGCATAGCCCGGACGTCCGCCTTCACCTGCATTTCGGCGACCTGTCGAACTCCGAACAGCTGACGACCCTGATCTACAACGTCTCCCCCGATGAGATCTACAACCTGGGCGCCCAGTCCCACGTCCGGGTCAGCTTCGACATCCCGGAGTACACAGGGGATGTCACGGCCATCGGAACGACCCGTCTCCTCGAGGCGGTGCGCCGCAGCGGCATCACGACCCGCTTCTACCAGGCCTCGAGCTCGGAGATGTACGGCGCGGCGCCGCCACCCCAGAACGAGAAAACCCCCTTCAGGCCTCGAAGCCCCTACGCCGCGGCAAAGCTCCACTCCTACTGGATGACCGTCAACTATCGCGAGGGCTACGGCCTCTGGGCTTCGAACGGCATCCTCTTCAACCACGAGAGCCCGAGACGCGGCGAGACGTTCGTCACCCGGAAGATCACCAAGGCCATCGCCGCGATCCTGGCCGGCAAACAGGACAAGCTCTTCCTCGGCAACCTCGATGCGAAAAGGGACTGGGGCTACGCTCCCGAGTACGTCGAGGTCATGTGGCGCATGCTCCAGGAGGAGAGGCCCGCCGACTTCGTCATCGGCACGGGCGAATCCCATTCCGTCCGGGAATTCCTCGAAGCGGCCTTTGCCTGCGCCGGGCTGGACACGGCCAAGCACGTCGAGATCGATCCGAAATACTTCCGGCCCACCGAGGTCGACAGCCTTCGGGCCGATTGCGGCTTGGCCCTGGAGAAGCTCCGCTGGCAGCCTCGGATTACTTTCGAAGACCTGGTCAAGATCATGACCGACAGCGATCTCGAGAGCGCGGGCCTGCCGAGCTCCGGCCAGGGCAGACAGATCGTCGTGGACAAGGGCTTCGGCTGGATCCGGGGCACTTGAGACGAGAGGCGAACGATGATCGACCTGAAAGAGAAACGTATAGTCGTGACCGGCGGCAACGGCTTTTTGGGGAAACACCTGGTGCGCCGGCTGGGGGAGAACCGCGGCTGCAAGAACGTGTACGTCGCAGACCTTCCGGAATACGACCTCAGGGACATCGGCCACATCCGACGGATGTACGAGACCCTCAAGCCTGATATCGTCATCCACCTGGCGGCGGTCGTCGGAGGCATCGGGGCGAACCGCGAGAACCCGGGCAAGTTTTTCTACGACAATGCCATCATGGGCATCCAGCTCATCCACGAGGGCTATCTCCACAAGATCGAGAAGATGGTTCTCCTGGGGACGGTCTGCAGCTATCCCAAGTTCACTCCCATTCCGTTCAAGGAAGAGGACCTCTGGAACGGCTACCCCGAAGAGACAAATGCCCCTTACGGCCTGGCGAAGAAAATGCTCCTCGTCCAATCCCAGGCCTACCGGCAACAATATGGGTTCAACAGCATCTTCCTTCTCCCGGTCAATCTGTATGGGCCGGGCGACAACTTCGATCCAGCTTCGAGCCATGTCATCCCGGCCTTGATAAGAAAATGCATCGAGGCAAAGGCGGCGGGAGCGGACCATATTACGGTTTGGGGCGACGGCAGCCCCACGCGGGAGTTTCTCTATGTCGAGGACGCCGCCGAGGGGATCATTCTCGCGACGGAACGATACGACAAGAGCGACCCCGTCAACCTCGGAAGTTCTCAGGAGATCAGTATCAAGGACTTGGTGGAGTTGATCGCTCGGCTGACCGGTTTTGAGGGCCGGATCGCGTGGGATAATACGAAGCCGAATGGGCAGCCAAAGAGAAAGCTAGATACCAAGCTCGCTCAGGACGAGTTTGGTTTCAAGGCCGAGCGGCCGTTGGAGGCTGGATTGATGAGGGCGATCAAATCGCTAAGAGCTTAGACTTTGTGTGCTAAGACTTCTCGAGGATCCACTCCTTCCCCTGCGGGGTCGCAATGGCAGTTACGAGTTTCGTGCGAAACGAGAAAACCGATGTCTGCCGTATATCGGGCACCCCGGCCGGCGAAATCTGAAATTGCCACCCGGTATTAACTAGGGCCGGTGTCACCGTTCTCACCCCTTGCGGTGATAAAACCTATCAAGATATCACCCCTGGAATAGCCCCCCGCGGTGATGGTGGGGGTGAGATATATCCATAATCCTGTAGCAGAATTGTTCAGCCAGGACTCAGCGTCAGGCTGCAACAGGACCAGAATAGGTGTAGGCTAAGGTCTAGGGAGCAGACAGAATTGGATGTTGAATATTGTTTATATTCTCCATTAATTTCATATTCAATTCTCTAGAAAGAAATGCGGACATCTTGAGAACGGTGGCAACATGAGAACCGCCAAGCTGACACTCTCATTATTTGTCTTGGCTTTTATGGGGGCCTCATTGCAGGGGGCAGTTCCGATCAATATCACTTCGGCTACAGCAGACGGATTCTATAAGGCAGGCGACGTCATCGCCATCCAAGTGACATTCGATGAAATCATATTTGTCACGGGGACCCCGCAGATCAAACTGGAGACCGGAACCCCGAACGCCGTCGTCGACTATGCTTCCGGCAGCGGGACTACGACGCTGCTGTTCTTTTATACGGTGGCCGCTGGCCACACCGCCTCGGACCTGGACTACGTCAGCACAGATCCTCTGCAATTGAAAGGTGGGACGATCAAGAATGGAGCGGGCGAAGACGCGACTCTATCCCTGCCGATTCCCGGGACGGCCGGATCGCTCGGCGCGAACAAACAGATCGTGATCGATACCGCGGCGCCCGCGCCTCCGCAAGCGCCAGACCTTCAGGCTTCGAGCGACTCAGGCTCTTCGAGTGCCGACAACGTTACCGGGATCACGATGCCCGCATTCGACATCATTGGTGTCGAGTCCGACGCCACCGTGACCATCTTCAGCAGTGTGGAAGGCGCCCTGGGCTCCACGTTAGTTGCGGAAGGCAGCGAGTCTTGCTCGCTCAGCCTCGCTATGCCGTTGAGCGAGGGGGGTGATCACCGCAGTTCAGCGGGACAGGGCCGGGAACGTCAGCGTTGTTTCGGCGGCCATGGCGCCTGACTTAGTTATCGCGGTGGCCCCCGCCGTGACCACCCAGGCGGCGACCTCCGTGAACGCGGTCACGGCCACGGGTAACGGAGATATCACAGCCCTTGGGTCGCCGAGTCCAACAGCCCACGGCTTTGTCTGGAACACCACCGGCTCGCCGACCCTCGCTGATAGCTTTACCGATGCCGGCGCCGCGTCCACGACCGGCGCGTTCACGGGTTTGTTGACAGGACTGGCGGGTGCGACCACTTACTACGCCAGGGCGTACGCGGCCAATGCGCTGGATACGGTCTATGGCAACGAGGTATCATTCACGACAAGTGCGACAGAGCGCCAGGCCTTGATCGCTTTCTACAACTCCACGAACGGCGATGCTTGGACAACAAATAGGGGCTGGAAAACCCCGCCGCTTCATACCGATGGCTTCGCTATGCCGGGCACGGAAGGCACCTGGTACGGCATCACTTCGAACGGGGGGAATATCACGGCGATAACCCTTGCGGCGAATAATCTTGTTGGGAGTCTCCCCCCCGCGATCGGCGATCTTCCCTATCTGACCGTCCTGGACCTCCGTTCCAACAGGCTCGTCGGCTCTCTTCCTCCGAGCATGGGTAACCTGACGGACCTGATCAGACTTCTTCTCACCGCGAATCAACTCACCGGATCGCTCCCAACCGAGCTGGGCGACCTGACCAAGCTCACGGCGCTCGATCTCTGCAATAACCAGTTCAGCGGCCCTCTCCCCGCGAGCTTGGGGAATTTAACTGACCTCCAATATGCGTCGCTATACACCAATCATCTCAGCGGTTCCCTGCCTTCCGAATTGGGGAACCTGGTCAACCTGAAAACGCTCGACCTGCACGACAATCAGTTCAGTGGACTTCTCCCAGCGAGTCTCGGCAACCTGACTGCCCTTGAGACTCTGGTGATGCATTCGAACCAGTTAAGCGGAGCGATTCCTGAGGAGTGGGGGAATCTCTCCTCTCTGGTCTTCCTCCGTATCGCTAACAACCAACTCAACGGGCCTATCCCGGCGAGTTTTGGAAATCTGTCCAGGCTGACTGATCTGATCGCCGGAAACAATAACCTGAACGGTTCACTTCCCCCCGAATTGGGGAGCTTAAGCAAGCTCGTCAACTTGGATCTCCGATTCAACAGCTTGACCGGGACAATTCCTGTGTCCTTCGCTGGATTGACAGCTCTGAAGACACTTTTATTAGAATTCAACGAACTGAACGGCTCGATCCCTCCGGAGCTCGGAAGCCTGACGGCCCTGAGGCAACTCTTACTCCACGGTAACCAGCTTTCCGGCGGGATTCCGCCGGAACTGGGCGATCTGGCCAACCTACAGTATCTATATATCCATCTCAACGAGCTCAGCGGCCCTATCCCCACGACATTGGGGAACCTTCACAGCTTAAAATACTTACATCTTTATTCCAACAACCTCAGTGGTTCCATCCCGCCCGAGCTGGGGGCCCTGACCCAGCTGGTCGACCTCTCTATCTACGATAACTTGCTTGAGGGGACGATCCCGGCAGAGCTAGGCAATTTGACCCAACTGACAATCCTGCGTATCTATGGAAATAGGCTGGCCGGTCCCATTCCCTCATCCTTGGCAAACCTGACCGCTCTTAACCCGGCCTCGACGAGCCTCGCCTACAACGCGCTATACGCTTCAGACGAAGCGCTGATCACTTTCCTGAACACGAAGGATCCGGATTGGGCGGCGACGCAGACCGTGGCGCCATCGAACGTCGTGGCGACTGCTCGGGACGGGGGGGCCATACTCATATCGTGGATCCCGATCGCCTATTCGGGTAACTCGGGCCACTATGAGATCTATAGCTCGCAGACTGCAAGTGGCCCTTATACGCTCGCAGGAACCACGTCGGACAAGTCCTCCTCGTCTTTCAAGGTGACCGGCTTGACGCCGGGCGAGACCTATTACTTCGTTGTCCAGACGCTCACCGAGGCCCACTCAGCCAACCAGAACGTCGTCGAGAGCGGGCTCAGCGTCGAGGTTTCAGCCATAGCTTGGCTTCAGATCAACGTCCACATCTCGGGAGCCGTCATGGTGGGCGAATCGCCTCTGCCAGGCGTGGTGATATCCGGGCTCCCTGGAAATCCGGTAACTAACGGATCCGGCGTCTATGACGTCGTCGTTCCCGCCGGATGGTCGGGAACAGCTACCCCGACTCTCGCGGGCTATGCTTTTAATCCAGCCTTCATGCCCTACCCCTCCGTTATAGCCGACCAGCTGAACCGGGATTATTCGGCGACCGTCATCGTGCCGACGATTACGGTCGTCTCGCCCAACGGCGGCGAAGCCTGGGCGGCGGGTTCGGCCCATAACATCACCTGGATGCAGACGGGTCTGACTGGCTCCGTGACCATCGATCTCTATAAAAGTGGAGTCTATCAGAGAACACTGGGGACCGCCGCCTCTACGGACGGGACCCTATCGTGGGCAATTGGCGATACGCCAGGGACCGACTATCGGGTCCTCGTCTGGCAAAGCGGCATCTCGGACGAGTCGAACGCGGACTTCGCCATCATGTCGGCATCTCCCTCCAGGAAAGTCGATTTCAACGGGGACGGGCGGGAAGACATTTTGTGGCGGTATTATGGCGAGGGCGGCTACAACCGTGCTTGGTTCCTCGGGAACACTGTAGGAGCAGGTCTGCCGTTGACAGCCGTCAGCACTCCGATGGAGGCCGGCCTTACTGGCGGAAGGCGGGCCGGGAATCGGGTCATGGCAACATCATCCGGGAACCTGCGTGATATGGGTGTTATCTCAGATCCAAGGAAGGGCGCTTTGCAGAGGGTTCCGCGGAACGTCATGGGCGATAGCAACAGGCGAACGCCGGGGCCGGCCTCATTTGATGACCCGCGGAAGGCGGGAGGAAAGGTCGTCCGATCTTCTCTCATGAGCACTGCCGATCCGCGAGAGGTGATAGTCGTTTGCGATTCCGAGGCCCCAAGGGATGCTTCCGGTGGAGTGACCGCAGCGCCGAGTCTCCTAGGGGGCGCCGACGTGCTTCCCGTGGGCGACTTGAACTGGCAGATCGTGGGGACTGGAGATTTCAACAATGACGACCATATCGATATCCTCTGGCGAAATATGGCCACCGGCTCGGACGTCGTGTGGTTCATGAACGGGACGGAGTGGACTGGAAGCGCGGAGCTCCTTCCCGTGACAGACTTGAGCTGGCAGATTGTCGGCACCGGAGACTTCAACAAGGACACGCATGTCGATATCCTTTGGCGCAATATCGCAAGTGGTTCGAACGTTGTCTGGTACATGAACGAGACAGAGTGGATCGGCAGCGCGCTGCTTCTCGGGGTATCCGATCCGAATTGGAGGGTCGTCGGGACGGGAGATTTCAATAACGATACGAGTATCGATATCCTATGGCGCTATGAAGGGGCCGGCGGATTTAATGTCGTCTGGTACATGCAGGAAGCGGCCTGGATCGGAAGCGCCGAACTGATCCCGGTAGAGGATACGACGTGGCGGATTGTCGGAACTGGGGATTACAACAACGACGGGAATGTGGATATCCTCTGGCGCTACGACGGAGCGGGGGGACACAACGTCATCTGGTGCATGAACGGGGTGAATTGGGCCGAGAGCGCCGAGTTGCCGCCGGTTCCGGATCTGACATGGAAGATCGTCAATCATTAGCGCCATAATATCAGGTACTAAAATAGAGACAATAATAAAGACTTGAACAAATGGTCATTAAGTGCGATATTGGGCCCATTACTTGACCCATCTCATTTATATATAGTGGTTTAGGGACAAATGCGATCCGGGGTAGATTAAGGAGAAATACGATGGCCAAGGTTTCGAAAGCTACTGCAATTCTCGGGATATTGTCGATCATCTCCTTGGCCGGCCTATCCGCCGATAAGCAGATCGCCGATGGCTCGAAGCGTACCGGGCTCAAACCCATCGATGCCGCGCAATTCAAGACGATCAGAGATAACTGGCCGCGTGTCAAGATGGTCCACGCCAATCGGCTGGGATTGGAGCGCATCAATGCGCATAGGGCCAAGCAGGGGAAGGAAGCCCTGAAACCCAGCCTCGTTAAGCCCATCGGACAGGAACTCGAGAGTACTATCGAAGGTTCCGGGGTCTCCATCCAGGCGACCTTCCCGAATATGGAGCTGTTGGGTGAACTTCCGGATTCCGTCGATAACAGCACACAGACCTTTTTCCCCCCGATAGGGGACCAGGGAGAATTGAACTCCTGCCTGCCTTTCGCGACCACCTATTATCAGCTTTCCTATATGTCGGCTTTAGTGCGTGAGCCGCAGGTCCTCACGGTGTATTCCCCCAAATGGACATACAATATGATCAACGGCGGAGATAACGTAGGCACGCAGGCGATCGATGCCTACAACCTCCTCGAAAAGCATGGGGCCGCGACCTTGGCCGAATTCCCTTATGATGGCGATTATCGTGCCTGGTGCCTGACCACTTCGGCCTGGCAGAATGCCCTGAGCACGAGGACCTATCCCTTCCAGTATCTCTATAATGCGGGCACGGACGCCGGAATTGAGCAGATCAAGGAACTGCTGACCAACGGATACATCCCGGTATTCGGGACTTTTATCATGTCCTGGCAGGGGCAGATCATCATGGACGACCCCGCCACAACTGACGATGACTCCGAGGTGGGAAAGGCCATCGGGTATTTTGTCAATGGTGAACAGGGCTCCCATGCCATGACCGTCGTCGGATATAACGATGCGGTCTGGAGCGACGTCAATGGGAATATGGTCATCGATCCCGGCGAGAAGGGCGCTTTCAAGATCGTCAACTCCTGGGGCAGTTCATGGCAGGACAACGGATTCATCTGGCTCGCCTACGACGCCCTTAGGAGCGTATCGGCCGTCCCCGACGGTCCATCGGAAGGAAGGGAAACGGCCTTCCAGATGGACCTCGCCTTCGTCATGACTCCCAGGGTCGGGTATTCCCCATCGATGGTCGCGGAATTCACGGTCAACCATGGGCGAAGAAGCCAGCTCGCGATGAGCCTGGGCACCTCCGATCTCGCATCGACATCGCCTACAGAAATATGGAACCCGGCGGCGATCTTCTACCAAGGCGGCGCCTATGCATTCAATGGCACGAGCGAAGCTGTGGACGGCACGTTCGTTTTCGACGCCACCGATCTGCTGTCGACGACGGGAAGCACACGGAACTACTATCTCCGGATGGCGGACAGCACGACGGGAAATCCCGCCACCCTCAGGACATTCAAGATCAAGGACCTGATTAACCAAACTGAGGTCGGCTATGCGGGTGGTGAACTGGTCCTGGATAACCAGTCAGAAAGCCTTTATGTCACCTATACTTACTCCGGGCCGACTGCTAACCATGCGCCGGTCGTGACCAATGGTTATGTCAATCCCCTGGCGGGGCCAATCGGAACCTCCTTTTATTTCTTCGCTTACTATTCCGATGCTGACGGGGACGCGCCCACGGTCAAGAATGTCATCATCGACGATACCGCCTATCCCATGGTCTTGACATCCGGGGTTCCGGAAGCAGGGTATTACCTTTATGAAGCCAGTTCTTTATCGTTGGGCAACCATGCGTACCGTTTCCATTTTGAGGACGGTCGCGGAGAGTCGGCGAATTTCCCAGTTGCCGGGACCTACAGCGGCCCTGCCGTCACTTTGCTGCATTTCGTCTCGGCCCCCCGGACTCCTTCTGGAGAGACCATGGCCGATCTTGGGGCTCCCCATATCTATGCCACGGACGGCTCCGAGTGCTCTACGGGAGATGACGTCCAGTATCGTTTTGACTGGGGGGACGGTACGAGCAGCGATTGGCTGCCCGTCGGGCAGCTGACCGCCACGCATACCTGGAATAGTCCTGGGATCCGGGCCGTCAAGGCGCAGGCTCGCTGCGCGCTGGAGCCAGCAACAATATCGTCTTGGTCGACCCAATTCCTAGTGACCGTACCTTCTGGCATTCCTTTTACTGAAAGCTTTCTCTCATCGGGATTCCCCGTGGGCTGGGTCCAACAGAACATCGGGGAGGGTGTCTATAATGGGTGGGTTCTATCTCCATCGACCTTTGCGGGCGGCCAAGCCTATGAGATGAACTGTACGTTCGAGGATGTCGTTCCGGGCGTGACTCGATTGGTTACTCCGCCTATTAGCACGATCGGATATTCCCAGCTGCGTCTGCGCTTCAAGCATTTCCTGAGGGCATGGGAGACCGGCGGCACCCAGTTGCGGATCCAGACGAGCACGGACAGGATGAACTGGACCGATGAGGCCTGGACGGCTACGACGACCGCCGTCGATATCGGCCCGGAGACGATCGACACGATCATCACACACAACCTGAATGACGAGACGACATTCGTGGCCTTCGTGATCATCGGCGACCTCTATTATTTCGACAATTGGTATATCGATGACGTCTCCATTACCAGGGTTTTCTCTCCCAAAGTCGATTTCAACAACGATAGTCAGGAGGATATCCTGTGGCGGTATTACGGCACAGGAGGCTACAACCGTGCCTGGTTCCTCGGGAACACCGAGGGAGCGGTGCGGCCGTTGACCGCCGTCGGCGCTACGATGGAGGCCGGTCCTGAAGGCCCCCGACCTTCCGGTGCCCGAGTCGCAGCAACCTCCTCAGGGAACACGCGCAAAATGGGGATCATCTCGAATCCCAGGAAGACCCCTTCGCCGAGGATTCCGCCGAACGTCATGGGAAACGTAAGGAGGGGATCGTCAGGGCCGTTCTCCGTCGACGATCCCCGGAAGGCGGGAGGAAGGATCGTTCGATCTTCTCTTGGGAGCATTGCTGATCCGAGAGATGCGAAGATCCCTCTCGATCCAGACACCCTGGGTGATTCCATTGGCGGTGTGACCGCAGCGGCAACCTTCCTGGGTGGCGCCGACGTGCTTCCGGTCGGCGATCTGCACTGGCAGATCGCAGGGACGGGCGACTTCAACAAAGACACGCATGCCGATATTCTGTGGCGCAATATCTCAAGCGGCGCTAACGTCGTCTGGTACATGAACGGGGCGGAATGGATCGGGAGCGCCGAGCTCATCCCCGTCAGCGATCTGAGTTGGCAGATCGTGGGGACCGGGGATTTCAATAACGACACTTTTATCGATATCCTCTGGCGGAACGCGTCCAGTGGTTCGAATGTCGTGTGGTACATGAACGGGACGAATTGGATCGGGAGTGCCGTGTTGCTCGGCGTATCCGACCCGAGCTGGCAGATCGTGGGCACGGGCGATTTCAATAAAGATGGGAGTGCCGACATCCTCTGGCGCTACGACGGAGCCGGCGGCTACAACTTAGTCTGGTATCTCAACTACGCGTCATGGATCGGGAGCGCAGAACTGATCCCGGTAGGGGATCCGACGTGGCAGATCGTCGGGACCGGGGATTACAACAGCGACGGGAATATCGATATCCTCTGGCGCTACAATGGCGCCGGAGGAACCAACGTCATCTGGTATATGAACGGGGTGGCCTGGGCCGAGAGCGCCGAGTTGCTGCCGGTCCCGGACCTGACATGGAAGATCGTGAGCAGGTAGCTAATGTCGGGCTAAGCGTTCAATTTCGCACGCCGGGGCGGGGAGTAAACATGCGGCGTATGTTGCTGAGCAGCTTCTATTCAAGTCTGGCTTTCATTCTTCTATGCGTCAGCGTTGTTGATGCCGCGTACTTACGGAATATCCCCGTGCACGTCAAACAGCCGGATGGCACCGTCTTGAGCTGTCTTGCCAGCGGCGACGAATTCTACAACTGGCTTCATGACAAGGACGGTTATACGATCTTGCGGAACCCGGCTACAGGCTTCCTCGTGTATGCCGACAAGGTTGACGGCAGGCTCGTGCCGACGGAATTCATCGCCGGCCGGACCGATGCCCGGACGCTCGAACAGGCCGGGATAAGGGCACAAGTTCTTGACGATCCAAAAACGAGGGAGATGCGCGTTGCGGCGGCCGCGAATGAGCCGATCGTCAATGTCCCGCAGATTGGGACGATCAACAACCTGGTCGTCTATATCCGGTTCTCGGACCAGGAGGAGTTCACGGAGCTCTTCATCGATGGCACCGCGGAGTCCTTCGGTTCTGCGGTTGCCGGAGCGAACTCGTTCAGGAACTACTTCACCGAGGTCTCGTATAGCCAACTGACGATAGGTTCGACCTTCTACCCCGGGTCCATGCCCGGAGTCTTTTCCTATCAAGATTCCTATCCCCGCGCCTATTACATGCCCTATGACGCAACGACGAATCCCACGGGCTATAACGGGCAACTGGAACGGGCGAACCGGGAGCATGCGCTGCTCAGGAACGCGGTCAACGCCATTAGCGCCGAAGTGCCCGCGGGACTGAACATCGATGGCGACTCGGACGGGTATGTCGACAACATCGTCTTTGTCGTCAAGGGCGAGCCAACGGCCTGGTCCACGCTCCTTTGGCCGCACAAATGGTCCCTCTATACATCGCCCTACGCCTACATCAATGGCAAGCTCGTCTGGACCTATAATTTCCAGATGGAGACGTCGTTGGGCGTGGGCGTCCTCTGTCACGAGATGTTTCACTCTCTGGGCGCGCCCGACCTTTATCATTACAACTCAAGCTATTCGTACCTCCAGCCTGTCTGGGCCTGGGACCTCATGGAGTGGAACCTCGATCCTCCCGAGCATATGGGCGCCTATATGAAATGGAAGTACGGACATTGGATCGCGGCCATCCCCGAGATCACGGCGTCCGGGACGTACACCCTCAATCCTCTGACCAGCCCGACGAACAATTGCTACAAGATCGCTTCGCCCGTCTCCTCGACCGAGTACTTCGTCGTCGAATACCGGAAGAAGACGGGCGGGGGGACCTTCGAGGGCAACCTCTATAACGAAGGGCTCCTGGTCTATCGCATCAATACGGCCCTCACGGGAAACGCCAACGGCCCTCCGGACGAAGTTTACATTTACCGTCCCAGCGGCACCCCGACCCTAGACGGGGAGCCTGGGCTGGCCCCGTTCTCGGCCAATCAGTTGAGGACCCAGATCAACGACGTCACGAATCCTTCGAGCTTCCTGACCGACGGGTCGCCGGGAGGCTTGTCGATCTCTAACGTCGGCTTCTATGGCGGCACAATCTCGTTTGATGTCGCGATCAACACGTTGACGGTGACATCGCCGAACGGCGGTGAGACCTGGACCGCAGGGAACAGCGCGACTGTCACCTGGCTGAGCACGGGACGCATGAGCACCGTGGACATCCTCCTGACGACGGATTCTGGAACGACTTGGACGGCTCTCGCCGACAACACGCCGAACGACGGCTCGGAGACCATCCAGGTCCCGCTCGTTTCAAGCGGTTCTTGTCTCATCAGGGTCGCGGAAGGGGCCGCTGGGGTCCCCTTCGATATCTCCAATGCCAGTTTCTCCATCATCATTCCTCCGTCCCCGGTCACGGTGACCTCCCCGAATGGGGGGGAGATCTGGGCGGCGGGCTCAAGTCACGATATCACTTGGACCCAGACGGGCCTGACCGGATTGGTGACCATCGACCTTTATAAAGGGGGGATCAAACAGAGAACCCTCGGGACCGCCGGTGCATCGGCCGGAACTTTTCCTTGGGTGATCGGCGTTGGTGAAACGACCGGGTCCGATTTCCGGGTCCGGGTCGGGCAGGGGACCGCATGGGACGAATCGGATGCCGACTTCGCTTTGGTCCTTCCGGTTACGATTCCATTCGCGGAGGACTTTGCCGTACTCCCCTCGGGATGGGTTCAACAGAATTCCGGGAGCGGCATCGGAAACCTGTGGAGCTTCAGCGCGACGAACTACGCGGGAGGTTCACCCTACGAAGTGCTTTGCTCATGGGACTCCGTCAACCCCGGGACAACGAGATTGATCACCCCGCCTCTCAATACGATCGGATACGCGACCCTGCGCTTGCGCTTTAAGCATTTCCTGGACGCGTTTGGCGCCGGGTGCGTGCTCAAGATCCAGACGAGCCCCGACAGAGCGACTTGGACGGACGAAGCTTGGTCGATCGCGACGACGAGTTCGAACATCGGGGCTGAAACCGTGGTGACCACCCTCGCGCATAATCTCAATATCTCGACGACGTTTGTCGCTTTTACGATCACCGGCAACCTCTACCAATATGATTATTGGTACATCGATGATGTTGCGGTCTTCCGCCCCTCTCCGAAGGTTGATTTCAACGGCGACGGGCAGGAGGACATCTTGTGGAGGTATTACGGTGTTGGCGGGTCTAATCGGGCCTGGTTCCTCGGGGACTCGGGCCAGCCGGAGCTGCCTGCGGCTCCGCGGGGGCTCCCAATAAAGGCGGATCTTGCCGGGAACAGGCCGGGCGAGAGCGAAATACGGTTTGTGCCTTACCGGAAAGCGAATTTTGCCCCGAAGAGCCCTAGGGATCTCATGGGCAAGGCTCAAGGACGCACGTTGGGCAAGGCTGGCATCAGCGATCCTCGCATGGCGGGCAGCGTAGCCCCCGAACCGCCTCCCTTGGGCTATGACGATCCGAGGAAAGTCAAAATTAACGTCAAGGCCGATACACCTTCCGGCGCACAGCTGGACCTGGCCTCGACGCCCAGCTATTTGGGGGGGGGCGATGTGCTGCCGGTGGGCGACCTGAACTGGCAGATCGTGGGGACTGGGGACTTCAATAATGATACTTATGTCGACATCCTCTGGCGGAATATCTCCAGCGGTGCGAACGTCGTCTGGTTCATGAGCGGGACAGAATGGGCCGGCAGCGCCGAGCTCCTCCCGGTCGCTGACTTGAATTGGCGGATCGTAGGGACGGGAGACTTCAACAAAGATACGCACGCCGACATCCTATGGAGGAATAGCGCCAGCGGCGAGAATGTCATCTGGTACCTGGACGGGACGACGTGGATCGGGAGCGCCGTCCTTCTTGGCGTGTCTGATCAGAACTGGCAGATCGTGGGGACCGGGGACTTCAATAAGGACGGGAACGTCGATATCCTCTGGCGCTACAACGGAGCCGGCGGCTACAACGTCGTCTGGTATTTGAACAATGGGACCTGGATCGGGAGCGCGGAGCTGATCCCAGTAAGCAATGCGGCCTGGCAAATCGCAGGCACGGGCGATTATGACAACGACGGGAACGTCGACATCCTCTGGCGCTACAATGGCGCCGGCGGAACCAACGTCATCTGGTACATGAACGGGGTAGCTTGGACCGAGAGCGCCGAGTTGCTGCCGGTCCCGGACCTGACCTGGAGGATCGTGAGCCGCTAGCAATTGGCGGTCTGTCCTATCAACCTGCACATTTTTATTGGCTTCTCACCTGCCGGGACCATCTTATGAATTGCGACGGGTGGGAAAAGCCCTTTCTAGTCCACGATCACTCCTTTTGGCTTCCGGCATTTGGCTTCAACCGTATTCTAGCAAACGAGCTAGAGCCATCTCCGGGTCAGGCATCTGGGCTCTCCTGACCATTTGGGGCAGGAGAAGCTTGGTTTATCCGAGGCTCCTCCACGCCGCACGCTCTCCGAAATCCTCAATCCCCTCAGCACGCTGCGGCTCACTTCGCTTGAAGGATTGCCAGCCGAAAAGAGGACACCAAAAAATCTATTGACAAGACATCTTCTCCCGCCCCATACTCATATTAAGAAGGGGAGGGGGAGGCCATTCCCCCGGGGGTCGGCAAATTGAAGCGGTTCCATTCCGTGGGGTCGCTCTTCTCAAATGGGGGTATCGGTTCTCGCCAATTCTACCGCGTAGTCCCTTCTCTTTTGACATCTTCCTGGATCGTCCTGTTTAGCATATTCAGTTCTCAAGGCACCATCGGGGCCTGATAATTCGCAGGGGGGAGGGAACGATGTCAAAGCGCAAGAGGACTCTTCACGGCTCGGCGGGGCTAATGCTGCTGCTATTGCTCTTCAGCGGCTCCATCGGCGATGACCAAGAGCCAAAGGGGCCGGACGAGCGGTATGTCATCAAGCTCAAGTCGAGGCACTTTATACCTGAAGCCGGCCTCCCGATCAGTCCTGCCGCCCTGGCGGTCTCGCCGGGCCAGGCAAGATCGCACGTGCTCATGCAATTCAATGAGATCCCCGACAAGGCGGCCAGGGAGGTCCTGGTGGGACTTGGCGTCAGACTCCTGGACTACATCCCGAACCGGAGCTGGTTCGCCTCCGTTCCCTCCAGCTTCCCTTTAGATCGTCTCATTCAGTCAGGCGTCCGCTGGGCCGGCCCCATCCTGCCGGACGACAAGCTCTATTCCTCCATACGGGAAGCCGCCAACGGCGATGAACGACTGGTCAGAGACGGCAAAATAGAGCTTGCGGTCAAGCACTTCGACGACGCGGATACCGCGGCGTTGAGGATCCGACTGGAGGCCGTCGGGGCCGAAGTTATTAACGCGTCCGCCTCTCTCAAAAGCATCTTTGTGACCGTGCCGCCCGGGCAGATCTACGCGATCGCTAGCGATGACGAGGTCCGCTGGATCGAGCCCGTCGGCTCAGCCTTCAAGCCGGAATCGAGCCGCGTTCGGACCCACATCCAGGTCGATCCCGCCCAGTCGGCGGGATTCACTGGAGCCGGGATCCGTCTGGGGGTGTTTGATTGGGGACATGTGCTTAACACGCATGGCGATCTCAGCGGGCGAGTTACACTCGCCGACACCCCAGGGCAACCGACCAACTATTATCAACACCCTACGATGACGGCGGGATTGGCCGGGGGGGACGGTGCCCTAAGTGCGGCTCAGCCGTGTGGATATGCTCAGAGATGGAGAGGGATGTCGCCCGGCGTTGCGATCTATTCCTACGATTATAACGACGTCGATAACGCGGCTATGCGCGTGAATTTTTCCAACGATCTTACAGACGCCATAAACACCCACGATATCGAGATCGCGAACAACTCTTGGGGGACGTCCGGATGCGCAGAATTTGGCTACGGAGACTATGCGGGGCTCAGTTCCTTCTTGGACGAGCAGGTCTTTTCCTGGCAAACCCCCCGCGTCAAGCCCCGGATCATCGTCTTTTCCGCCGGCAATGAGAGAGACCAAAACCGGTGTGGAAATAGCACGACGGCTCCGTATGTTAATTATGGGACCATGAACCATCCCAAGTCAGCTAAGAACATTATCACCGTCGGGGCGATTGACTCATATGATAACCGCATGTCGTCATACAGCAGCTGGGGGCCGACGACCGACGGACGGATAAAACCGGAAATCGTCGCTTCTGGACATCACCATGGATTGAACTTATCGGGCGTGTCGAGCATTCCTCTTGATAATAGCAGATATGGCAACGCCCCATGTTACGCGGATGGCCAGTTATATAGAGCCCCCGGGTTCGATAGCGGTTATGTCTACGGATGGTTCGGACAGACATCAAGTGCGGCGGCTGCGACTTCCGGAGCCATCGCCCTGCTCCTCCAAGACTATTACGCTGTTCATGCTTCGCCGGCGCCCCTCGCCTCGACCATAAAAGCCGCCCTCATCCAAACGGCCCAAGACCTCGATGACGCCACCTCCTGGTACAATAAGGGGCCCGACTACGCCTCCGGTTATGGATTGATCCGCACAAACGATGCTATGTCGCTTCTGCACAATTCGGCATTCACCGAAGGACAGCTCGACCAGGATCGGGCGGATTGGCCCCGGGAGATCAGCTATCATTTTACCGTGCCGGCCGGCGCCCCATCCGTCAAGGTTACCCTGGCGTGGGACGATTACCCGGCTACCGAGAACGCCTCCCCCGCGCTGGTCAACGACCTCGACCTGGTCCTCCAGGATCCCAACGGGACGGTCTACTATCCCTGGACGCTAGATCCGGGCAACCCCTCCGCCGCGGCGATACGGTCGTCCGAGGACCACCTTAACAACGTTGAACAGGTCTATGTGGACAGCGGTATCGTTTCCGGCACCTGGACCGCCACAGTCACCGCGAAGACGATTCCCTTGCACCCTCAGAGGTTCTCTTTGGCCGGGTATGGCTTCTCTGAATTTGTCAACGTCGTCAGCCCCAACGGTGGAGAGAATCTCACCGTCGGGACGACGTATCCTATCACCTGGACGGGACACGGCGGGCCGGTCAAGATCGAATATTCGACGAACAACGGATCGACCTGGACGACCATCATCGAGCAACGTGCCGCTCTCTCTGTGACGCCCGCTGACGGGCTGACCTCCTCGGGGCCCGTCGGAGGGCCGTTCTCCCCAGCCAGCAAGATCTATAACGTCCAAAATGCCGGGAACTGGCCTATGGAATGGGAGGCAGGCACCGGTGATCTGACAACGCTTTCGGCCGCGGGTGGGATCTTGGCCGCAGGGGGCAGCTCGTCCGTAACGGTTTCGATCGCCCCCTCGGCGACAAGCCTGGGCGAGGGGACCTATACTTCTTCTGTGACCTTCACTAATGCGACCAACGGGGTGGGGAGCGTGACGCGGCCCGTGAGCCTGACAGTGTTGCCCAATCTGCCGGATCTGGTGGTCTCGAGCCTGACCTATTCCTTTACGCAGACTGGCATCACGATTTCTTCGACGGTGCGCAATAGCGGGACCAGCGGAGCCGGCGCTTCAACGCTGAGGATGACGCTAAGAAGAGGTTCGACGACGCTGACCTACCAGGATTTTAGCATCCCGGCTCTAGGGGTGGGCGGGGCCCATACTGAAAGCTATCCCCTGACGATCCCGGGGACGATAATCCCGGGCACCTATACATTGACCGCCCGAGCGGACTATTATGGCGTTGTCGCCGAAACGAACGAAGGGAATAACAGCCGGTCAATCTCGCAAACGTGGCCGCCTTCGTCTTCAGGCGCATCCCCGGTCGACCTTGGGACAGAGGGTCCACTCATCCTCATGACGGACGACCGGCGCGAGCTCTCTGGCCCCGTCCTTGAAGGGGGACAAGACGTTGCGGGCCTTGCAGGCCCGGGGACATGGACATTCGACTGGACAGTGCCGAGCGTGGAATCGACACAGTGCCTGATCAGGATCAGCGATGCGACCGACGGAAGCCCTCTTGACATTAGCAACGCGACGTTCACTATCGGCGTCGCTGTAGTGCCCACGATCACGGTGACGAGCCCTAACGGAGGGGAGAGTTGGGAGGCCTACTCCCCGCAGACCATCACCTGGTCGAGCACCGGGGGCGTTGGGAACGTGAACATCGATTATTCGACCAATGGCGGATCGACATGGGCGGTTCTTGCCATGAATACGGCGAACGACGGCGCATACCCCTGGACCCCTCAAACGGTCTCGGCAAACTGCTTGGTGCGGATCAGTGAGACCGATGGGAGCCCGGTGGATACGAGCGATCGGGTCTTCTCGGTTACGCCCAGGCCGACGATCACGATACTGAGCCCGACTGGAGGGGATTCCATTCAAGCCGGCTCGCCCTTTGAGATCACTTGGACGTCAACGGGAACCGTAGGGAACGTTTCTCTGGAGTACGAGACCGGCGTCCAGTGGGCGGTTTTCGAGCCGTCGACACCCAACGATGGGAGCTATCTTTGGTCGGTGCCGGCCCATCCAACGATTTTGAGCCGGATCATCGTCAGGGAGGTCGACGGACAGCCGTACGGCGTCTCGGATTATTTCCGCATCATTTCCCCCGGCAACCTCAGAAAAGTCGATCTCAATTCTGACGGGGAGGAAGACATCTTATGGCGTTACTATGGAGCCGGCGGCTATAACCGGGCCTGGTTCCTGGGCAACACGGTCGGAGCCGTGGGAATGCCGGCCGGGAGTGAATTAGCGAAGATGGATGCCCGCGTGCCGGAAGGTCGCAAGACGGCCCTGTCCGATCCACGGGAGATCGGATTGATCACCAAAGCGACGAAAGCGGATGTTCCGGGGATCATGGGCGGATTCGTTGAGGCCGTGGTCGACGATCCCCGCATGGCGGGCAACAGATCTATCCTGACCCCGCGCATGGGCGTTGCGGATCCCCGATATGCCATGTATGCCCTCGGCTCTGAAGCCGCGGTGTTTGTCGGGCCGGTGGCCGCAGCGCCGATATTGACCGGCGGCGGGGATGTGATGGCGGTGTCCGACCTGAACTGGCAGATCGTGGGTATGGGGGATTTCAATAACGATGCATCTATCGATATCCTTTGGCGGAATGCCTCGAGCGGTGCCAATGCGGTTTGGTATATGAACGGGACGACTTGGATCGGGAGCAGCGACTTGATCCCCGTAGCGGACCAGGCGTGGCAGATCGTGGGCACGGGGGATTTCAACAAGGACAGCCATGTGGACGTGCTCTGGCGCAATAGCTCGACCGGCGCGAATGTCGTCTGGTATCTGAACGGCGTCAATTGGATAGGAAGCGCTTCAGTCCTCGGGGTTTCGGATCCGACCTGGAAGATCGCGGGGACGGGAGACTTCAACAAGGACGGCAACATTGACATCCTCTGGCGATACTACGGGGCCGGAGGTCCGAACGTCGTATGGTATATGGACGGAGTGGACTGGACCGGAAGTGCGAGCTTGATCTCTGTCGGTGACGCGGCTTGGCAGATCGCGGGGACGGGAGATTTCAATAAAGACGGCCAAATAGACATTCTCTGGCGCTACAACGCGGGGGCCGGATACAACATCATCTGGTACATGGACGGAGTGAACTGGATCGGCGGAAGTGACCTGATTCCCGTATCCGACCTGAACTGGAAGATCGTCAGCCGGTAGGGAAGGGGTAGGGTGAGTTACCTTTGGAGCGCCGTATAGGGGGGACTAATGAACCGCTCAATTGCGAGGTCTGTCGCTCTCTTTTTGGGATTTTTCTCGATAGCGCTGATTCTGAGCCCTGAGGAGGATCGGAACGCAGGACCTGGGGCTTCTCCAAACGAACTGGGCGCGGGCCTTGCCGCCCAAGCCGGCGGCCCGAAGCG
>PQAQ01000203.1 GCA_003105305.1 Candidatus Methylomirabilota bacterium | reverse complement strand
AAAGAGCGCATGGGGCACATGGCCACCCTTGATGGAAGCGTCGCCGGCGCGTGGGCCGGCGTCGGCCGCGATCAGCTCGAGTGGCTCTCCCGCACCCTGTCCAACTGGCCGAAGAATAAGCCGGTCGTCATCTTCAGTCACAACCCGCTGTACGAGTACTACCCCCCCTGGAACTTCTGGGTGCGGGACTGGCGCGAGGTCCAGGACGTGCTTAAGCCGTTTACAAACATCACCAATATCCACGGTCACACCCATCAAGTGCTGTACAACGAGATCGGCAAGGTCCGTTCGATCGGGATGCTGGCGACAGCCTGGACTTGGCCATATGCGCCGGAAGGGGTGCCGGCCCTCACCAGGTGCATGGAACGGGTCGATCCCGGCGATCCCTTTGACGGGATCGGGTGGTCGAAACTCACGATGAGCGCCGCAGAAAAGATCGACAACGAGTACGTGATGTGGCGAAAGGACATTCTCGGGGAGGCTCCGTGGGATTCGGGATGCGCGGATAACGCCAACCAGATTCTGAGCCCGCGAATCGCCGATCGTGAGTGGCCATACTACGGCGCGTACAAGTGATCGCCTAGTCGTACAATCAAGAGGAGGACCGCGATGAAACGACCATCTATCAGAAGAATCGTCCTGGGTGTCTCCCTCCCGGCCCTGCTCCTCGTCGTGACATCCGGACCACAGCCGGCTTTTGCGCATAAGGCCAAGCACACGCCCGCGCAACTGCGGGCGTTCGAGCAGGTCTTTATAGAGCAGGTCAAGGTGGGGGATTTGCTGTTTCACGGTGACGAGGCAACACAGAAACGGTTGGGGGTGACACTATCCAACACCGGGATGGCGTGCGCCATGTGTCACCCCTATGCATCCGATACCCACCCGTATACCTTTCCAAAATTTCAGGAACAGGTCAATAAGTTTTCCACACTGCGCGACATGATCAACTGGTGCATTGAGAAAGTTTCCGAAGGGGAAAGGATCGAGGAGGATTCGTCAGCCATGAAGGCTCTTGAGGCGTATATCTACTGGTCTACGCGAGGCTCAACACTCGAGCCGGGAACGCACTGATTCAGACCGGTCGGATAGAGGGGTAGTCCGGTGACGGAGATGAGGAGGAACAACAGCGGATGGGCCGCGTCACTGAGACAGTCAGGAGTGTCAAGGCGGGCCTTCCTGCGCCTCGCCTCTGCGCTGATCACGGTACAGTGGGCCAACTCGGCGTTCGCTTCTGAGCAGCACGCGGCCGCCGCTCCGAGCCAATCGCCTCCCCTTGAGGAGGCGTACCCGTTCATCCTCAAGGCGCCGCCTTTCACGCGCAACGGCGCGCATGTCCCGCTCGTCGTCGAGATGGGCCACCCGATGGAGCCGGACCACTATATCAGGAGCCTCCAGATCCTCAATGAAACCGATCCGATCCCATCAAAGGGGATCTTTCACCTGAGCCCCGCGAACGGCCGGGCTTATCTCTCAGTGCAGGCTCGCATGAACAGCGGGAGTTCCACAATACTGGCCGTGGCCGAGTGCACCCGCCATGGGCGCCAGACAACAAGTCAATCGATCACGATTCCTGAGGGAGAGGGAGGGTGCGCGACCGCCTCTGACGGCGACGATCTCCCGGCATCGGGCGAGGTCATCCGCCCACCGGTCATCCGAATCCCCGAGTTGATTGAGCCCGGTACGATCAGGCAGGGCGACATCATCCGGGTACAGATCAACGTTAGGCATCCGAGCCGAACGGGTTTAACCCATCAGGGCGCACAATTTCTTCAGACCGTCGACCCTCTTTATCTGACCGAGATGAAGGTGTTGTACGGAAATCGTCTGATCAGCCGTTACGAGATGACCCCCGCCATCAGCGATAATCCGTTCATCACCTTTACCGTGAGGGCAACTGAAGAATCGACCATCCGGATTGTCCTGGCCAACAGTCGCGGACAACAGTTTCAAGCGGTACAGCAGATCGTATTAACGTAACCCGGACATTCCTCTACAGCGTTTGAATGACTACGTGAAAACGACAATTCCCTGATAAACCGGGAGAGAGACAATGGGGCGATGGATACACGGCATACTGATTACGGCCGCTCTGCTTCTTATCGGCGGCTTTCTGAGTCGAAGCGTGGCCCAAGGACCGTACAAGCTCAAGCTGCCGTTAGGTCTGCAGGAAGAGGCCGCCTACATCCCTCCAGATAACCCGTTGACCATCGAGAAGATCGATCTCGGACGACAACTCTACTTTGACGGTCGCCTTTCTGCGGATGGAACGGTATCCTGTGCGACCTGTCACGCGCCAGACAAAGGGTTCTCCGACAGCCGTCCGACCTCTGTTGGGATCAGGGGACAGGTGGGTGAGCGTAATGCGCCCGTTGTGTTCAATCGTCTCTTCAGCCGGGAGCAGTTCTGGGATGGTCGGGCCGCCTCGCTGGAAGAGCAGGCGCTGGGTCCGATCCAGAACCCCATCGAAATGGGGAATACCCTGGACGGGGCGGTTGCGACGCTGTCAGCCATTCCGGGGTATCGAAAGCAGTTCAAGCAGGTGTTCGGAACAGATGTCACTGCCGCCGGTGTGGCCAAGGCTATCGCCGCGTTTGAGCGCACGCTTTTGTGCGGCAATACGGCATTCGACAGATACGAGGATGGCGACGATTCCGCGCTCTCGGAGAGCGAGCAGCGAGGGCTTGAACTCTTCCAAGGGAGAGCGAATTGCCTGCGATGCCACACCGGTTTCGCGTTTACCGATGAGCGGTATCACAACATCGGCGTTGGCGTCGATAAGCCCAATCCTGATCCGGGACGGTACAAGATCACGAAGAAGGAGTCGGATAAGGGGGCCTTCAAGACGCCTACCTTACGCGATATCGCCGCCAGTGGCCCCTACTTTCACGACGGTAGCGCCCAGACCCTTGAAGACGTGGTCGAGTTTTATGATAAGGGCGGCATCAAGAACCCTAATCTGTCGACTGATATGAAGCGGCTCCTGTTGACCACCCCGGAAAAGGCCGACCTCGTGGCGTTCCTGAAATCGTTGAGTTGCCCTGATCTCAAGGTCGCCGCCCCGGTACTCCCCCCTACTTCTCCCCCATCTCCTTAATCTTGACCCGGCCCTTCAGAACGGCATGGGCCGCCGCCAGCTTGGCGATGGGAACCCGGTACGGCGAGCAGCTTACATAGTCCAGACCCAAGCGGTGGCAGAGCTCGACCGAGTTGGGCTCACCTCCGTGTTCACCGCAGATGCCGACCTCCAACTGCGGCTTGGCCCGTCGCCCCTTTTCAATCCCGATCCGCATCAGGGCGCCTACCCCCTGTTCATCAAGGGTCGCGAACGGATCCGCCGGAAGGATCCCTTTTTCCAGATAGAGGGGGAGGAACCGGCCGGCATCGTCGCGCGAAAATCCAAAGGTCGTCTGGGTCAGATCGTTCGTTCCGAATGAGAAGAAATCGGCCGCCTCCGCGATCTGATCGGCCACCAACGCCGCCCTGGGCAGCTCAATCATCGTCCCCACGAGGTAGCGAACCTTCACGCCGTACTCCTTCATCACCTCCCGAGCCACCCGATCCACGATCTCCCGTTGAAGCTGCAACTCCTTCACATGGCCGACAAGGGGGATCATGATCTCCGGGAATGGGCGCTTCCGTTCCCGTTTCAACTCGCAGGCCGCCTCAAAGATCGCGCGCGCCTGCATCTCGGTGATCTCGGGGTAGCTGATCCCGAGGCGGCAGCCGCGATGCCCCAGCATCGGATTGAACTCCTGCAGGTAGCGGACCTTGTCCTTAAGCGCCTCCTCAGACACCCCCATGTTCTCCGCCACCTTCCGAATCTCGTCGTCTTTTCTCGGAAGGAACTCGTGCAGGGGGGGATCCAGCGTCCTGATGATGACGGGGAGACCATCCATCAGCTCAAAGATCGCCTTGAAGTCCTGTCTCTGCATCGGCAGTAGCTTTGCTAATGCCTTCCGCCGGTCGTCGGCGTCCTCCGCCAGAATCATCTCCCGCACGGCAACGATGCGATCGCCTTCGAAAAACATATGCTCGGTGCGGCAGAGGCCGATCCCCTCGGCTCCGAATCGGCGCGTCACTCGGGCATCGGTCGGTGTATCGGCGTTGGTCCTGATTCCGATCGTCCGGAAGCTGTCCGCCCACGCAATCAGGGCGCCGAATTCACCGGTCAGTTCTTCAGGCTGGGTCAGTTCCACCTCGCCGGCAATAACATCGCCTGTCGTGCCGTCGATCGTGATCGGGTCGCCTCGTCGGACGGTCAGACCCGCAACCTTGAAATGGCCGTCTTCCTCGTTGACGATAATATCGGAACAGCCGGCCACACACGCCTTCCCCATGCCCCGCGCCACAACAGCCGCATGGCTGGTCAAACCGCCTCGAGCGGTGAGGATTCCCTGGGCCGCGACCATTCCGGCGATATCCTCCGGAGAGGTCTCCGGCCTGACCAGAATGACCTTCTCATGCTGCTCTGCCGCCTCTACCGCCTCCTCCGCCGTGAACACTGCCTTCCCGACGGCGGCGCCGGGAGAGGCCGGCAGACCCTTCGCAATCCTGCGGACCTGAAGCTTCGGATCGATCCCCGGGTGCAGCAGTTGCTCGAGCTGCCAGGGCTCGACTCGCAGGACAGCGACCTTCCGGTCGATCAGGCGCTCCTTCGCCATGTCCACCGCAATCTTGATGGCAGCGTGGGCCGTCCGTTTGCCGACGCGGCACTGCAGCATGTAGAGCGTCCCGTTCTCAATGGTAAACTCGATGTCCATCATGTCGCGATAGTGGCGCTCCAGGGTTCGACAGATTCGCTCGAACTCCCGGTAGACTCCAGGCCACGCCTTTTTCAGGGCCGCAATGGGACGGGGCGTCCTGATGCCTGCCACCACGTCCTCTCCCTGCGCATTCTGAAGAAACTCCCCATAGATCCGCCTCTCTCCGATCGACGGATCGCGGGTGAACGCGACGCCTGTTCCGGAGTCCTCACCCAGATTGCCGAAGACCATCGCCTGGATATTGACGGCGGTGCCCCAGTCATCCGGCACCTTGTAGATCCGCCGGTACTCAATGGCCCGCTTATTGTTCCAGGATTCAAACACCGCGCTGATGGCCATGCGAAGCTGCTCCTTGGGATCCTGGGGAAACTCCCGGCCCGCCTCACACCGAACCACCTCTTTAAACTTCTCAACTAACTCGATGAGGTCGTCGGCCGTCAACTCCGTATCGGCCGTCACTCCCTTCTGCCGCTTCATGTCGCTGAGGAGCCCCTCAAATGCGATCTTTTTAATCCCCAGTACGACGTCCCCGAACATCTGAAGCAGTCGTCGGTAGCTGTCGTACGCAAAGCGCGGATTGCGCGAACGCCGGATGAGCCCCTGAACCGTCTTATCGTTCAACCCCAGGTTCAATACCGTATCCATCATCCCGGGCAT
>PQAQ01000202.1 GCA_003105305.1 Candidatus Methylomirabilota bacterium | reverse complement strand
GCCTGCGAGCCCGAGTGCCCGGTTGCCGCGATCTTTGAAGCGAGCCAAGTGCCGGAGCAGTGGAAGCATTTTATCCAGATGAATGCCGATGCGTGTAAGGAGGGGCATACTATGCCGGTGGCGGTCCAGCGGGCGGTATGGGAAGCCCAGAAGGAGGAAGAGGGCAGCGTCGCGAACCTCTATTACAAGAAGTATCCCTCAAAGCATTAAGCCGAGAGGCCGGCAGTTCGGCGCAGCGGGGGTGATCTTGGATCGTGGGGACCGAGATATGGATCCGAGACTCAAGATCGCTCCCGCTGACAGAGCCGTGTGAACGGTCCGAACATCGAGGTAAAATCCTGGAAGGCTCGCATGAAGCCGCCCGTTGAATACCCCCCAACGTTTCTTGATCTGTTGAACAGACCGCTCCGCAGTTTGCGCCTGTCCGTGACCGACAGGTGCAACCTGCGCTGCCAATACTGCATGCCTGAAGAGGAGTACGTCTGGCTTCCGCGCAGTGGGATCCTGACGTTGGAGGAAGCGAGCGGTTTGGTCGATGTTTTTGCGGAGCTTGGCGTAAATAAAGTACGTCTTACGGGAGGCGAGCCGCTTGTTCGCAGAGATCTTGCTGCCCTCGTCAAGATGATCGTGCGCAACCCGCAGATTGAGGATCTCGCGGTCACGACAAACGGAGTCCTGTTGGCTGACGCCGCCCAGGGGTTGTACGACGCCGGTCTACATCGCGTGACGGTCAGTCTTGACACGCTTCGCCCAGATCGGTTCAGGGCGCTGACACGAAAAGACTCTCACGCAAAGGTACTGGATGGAATCGAGGCGGTGCGGCGAGCCGGCTTCAAGGGCTTGAAGATCGATAGTGTGATCACGCGGGGAGTCAACGAAGACGAACTCATCGACCTGCTGGAGTTCGGCAGGCAGATCGGCGCCGAGGTTCGTTTCATCGAGTACATGGACGTGGGCGGAGCGACCCATTGGTCGATGGAGAAGGTCGTCTCCAGGGCGGAGATGCTCGAGGCGCTGACGCGGCAGTACGGCTGCATTGAGCCGGTTGCGTCCGCGAGCTGGGCGCCTGCCGATCAGTTTATCCTGCCAGACGGGACGATATTCGGCATCGTCGCGTCGACAACCACGCCGTTCTGTCGCACCTGCGACCGAAGCCGCCTGACCGCCGACGGGACATGGTACCTGTGCCTGTACGCCCAACGCGGCATCGACCTGCGGACGCCGCTGCGGGCCGGGGCCTCGAAAGCGGCGTTGATCTCCCTCATCGTTTCCGGCTGGACCAGGCGCAGCGATCGCGGCGCCGAAGAACGGCACGAGCTTCGGACGAGAGATGTATTAGTCTCGGCAGAGGCGCTCAGGCAAGACCCCCACCTTGAAATGCACACCCGTGGCGGCTAGGTGGGCAGTTCGCTAAAAAATGCCCCTACTCGATCACCTCTGCTAGGTGCTTATCCGTGAGAATCAGTTTGTTGACCACCGTCGAGATATCGGTCTTCTTCTTCCGGGCAATGCGCTGCACAAAGGCCATCGCCTCTGAATCGAGGTACACGGGAAGGCTGAGTTTGAGACCAGGCTTGTAAAACTTGCCTCGAACACCCTTAGAAAAGTCGTACTCTTTTCGCATCTCCTCACTCGCCATACTGCTCCCTCTCGCGCCCGGTGATCGCTGCGCTACGCGGCCTGCAGCACAAACTCGACCTTGACGGCTTGGAACGGAAACTCGATGCCGCCGTCCGGACTGCGATTGAGTAAGCCGGCGTCGAGCAGTGCCGTCGCATCGGCGTGTACGGCTTTTACATCGCGCCCCACGCGTCTGGCGGCTTCACGGATCGACACCGGGCCGGCGCCGCATAGGGCCTTCAGCAACTCCCATCTCTTTGCGGTAAGGACCTTCCACAGCAACTCAGGCGTGGCGAAAGCAATTCGCGCCTCACGTTCACCATGGCGTCGCTTCATGGCCCGCGACGCATCAGCGAGTGTATCGGCGAGCGAGCGTACCTCAAGAACGACCGTGTTCATCATTCCACCTCACAATATCGGCGTTGAAGTCAGCCATTAACTGCTCAGGTGTCGAAAACGTGTAGGGCGTCGTCACTGGACCGACATGCCGGTGATCGTCCTTACCACGCTGGTTATCATACCGTACCACGCACTGACCAGCGACCACATAGGCGAGCCGATATTTGAATCCATGCGCAGAAGGCGGTATCGGCTGCGGCACGCGCCAGATCGTCACTTCGACGAATGCATCCGGAGCAAGCACAACACGGCGGCGCATCAGTGCGCTGGTTCGCATGTTGGAGACGATACCAACAGGGAAGGATGTTGTCAATGCCTCTAGTGCGGTAGGCTGATGAGATGAGTGAAGCGAATCCCGGCAATCCGCTTACCCCCATCCACTGTGTGAAGGTTAGGCAGCGCTTTTTTCGGCGCCCAGCCATACCGCACTTGGTTCAGATGAGTTCAATGCAGCTAATGCACGACCTTTAATTTCTCTGCGAAGGGATCTTGCATTCAGCATTTTGCGAAAATCACGGTAACCGCCAGTAGGATGTGGGATACCGATAACGGTGCGCTTTGGTACAAGGTAGGCCAGTGCGCGGTACGCCTCCCATCCAATACCTAAGACGATCCAATCTTGCGGGCTTTCATGGAGCTCACGGGTCAAAAAGCGCCGTGTGCAATGACGCAACGTCTGCAGTGGTGGTAGCCCATCGCGGTCAGTTTCATTTTCACACTTTGCGAGGTTGGACCACAGGATCGGGCCAGTGAGCCCCAATTCCTGGATAACGATTCTCGTTCTGGCAAAGTACGGAATTTCGGAGATGCGACTTCGATAGTCCTTGATGCGGTCGTACGTAATTCCATTTTTTAGATAGAACTGACGCTCAACCGGTTTCGAAGTGCCTGGGTTTAGACCGACGGCTAAGCAACCCCGCCCCGTTTGCCTCGGGCCTTCTAGAAACAGTGAACGGGGCAAGATGCCATCGCTTTGTTTTTGCAGAATTCCCACACAACCATCTTCGCACGCGACGAGTTCAGCGCCCAAGCGATCAATTTTCTGTTGAAGTGCGGTCATCATTGCAGTGCCTAACGTGGAATTGAGGGGCGCGCCTCCGATAGGTGGGGCGTTCTCCAAACCAAAGGCTAGGGTTCTGTTTCACAGACAGCCAACAACAGTTTATCGATCTGGCGCGGATTTAGGGAAATACCAAGGTCTCGCTTAATGGAAGCTTGGAGCCGAGCGCACTTCTCCGCGAATTTCCGGTATTCGTTGTCGCCCACGTTTCCCCGGCTGCTAGCTCGTCCAACGAGCGGCGACAACTTACGCATGCCTTCGATGGCGCGAGTGTCGTAGATGTAAAAGTGGTTAGGCCGGTGAAAGTGGAGGTATTTTGAGGCAAGAGAGCGTTTTCCGAGCCCACTGATGCGATTGAAAAGGCTGGTAACTTCGGCGTGAGTGGAGACAATTAAATCAAGAGTCCTGGAGTTCGTAGGTTCATGCTGTGACACCTTTTCGATCCAAGTGTCAATTTTGGACTTGATGACGGCGGGAGCTACTACATCGACGTAGAAGGCGTCGTTTTCGACGTCCTTCTTTTTCCGCCGCTCGATGGCGGCCGCGTATGACCGACCAATCAGCCAAATCTTGGCGATTACGGTTGGAATATCTCGATGGAACGGATGCTTACGACATAGCTCATACAAAATCTCGTTACCAAAATCCCAAGGAGATGGCGACCTTGCTGCATCTACGAGTGAACGCGAGACCAAGCGCATAAGGAATCTAACGCTGCGCGTGAGCGGCGAGCGGAGGGGGCGCAAAGCGCCGACGTGGCGAGTCCGACTCCACGCGCTTGTTAGCCCTCCGGGAAGAATTCTGCGAACTCATTCCAGTTCCCCTCCCACTTTGGGTCAAAATCGCTTGGTTTAAAGCGACGTTCCCAATTGCTGGTACCGTGAGCGTGGTGTTGCACGCAGGCGGTGCCGACATCACGTTTCTTCGCTATCCAATATCTGGGCGGTTCGTTCTTTCTCGGAGAGCCGAGCCACACGAAAACGACAAACTGATTGTCTGGCGCCTCTCTCCATTTTTCATCCGTCTCACGAAGGATGAAAGTTGATGATCTATCAGGGTGGCATGCCTTGACCTGGATGAAGGCGACGCTCTTCCCATCTTTCTTTCCGATGAGGATGTCGTCGTCGGAGAAGTTCTCTGGCAGCAGAGAGTTTGGAATTCCTCGCTTTGATAGCTCCGCCGCGACGTACAACTCACCGGCATGACCACCAAGTTTCTTGATCCATTGAGACGTCGGCATATTAGGCTAACTATGATTATACTGATCCGTATAGCACCAGCCCAGGAATGCTCACACTAGGCAGGATTCTGCTGTTGTTCCTAGTTTTTGTCAAGAAAATCAAGCTTGGCCTAATCGCCAAAAGCTGCCCCGACGGTCAGCTCATGGGTTCAACAAGCCTGCTCTGGGCTACCGTTCGCCTTCGACGCGCTCCGGACGAACGCAAAGCGAAGGAGCGAATCCAACGATGAAAAGACTGGATTCCGGCTTGCGCCGGA
>PQAQ01000201.1 GCA_003105305.1 Candidatus Methylomirabilota bacterium | reverse complement strand
ACGGAGCGGGCGAAGGCGCATGAAAACATTGCCGAGGGTAAGCAGCGCTTCGTCATGGACGGCGTCTGGACGTTCATTCTGGCCGTCAACTTCTGGAACATCTTCGGCGCGGGAGTCTTTGGCTCGCTGATCAACCTGCCCATCGTCAACTACTATGAGCATGGAACCTACCTGACCGGCAACCATGCGCACGCCGCCATGTTCGGCGTTAAGGGTAACATCGCGATTGCCGGTATGCTGTTTGCCTGCCAGCACCTGTTCCAGCGCTCTGCCTGGAATGAGAAGCTGATCAAGACCGTGTTCTGGTCGCTGCAGATCGGGTTGGTGCTGATGATGATGTTGGATCTGTTCCCGGTCGGCCTGTATCAGGTAGCCGCCGTCTTCAAGCAAGGCCTGTGGGCTGCCAGACAGCAGTCGCACGTTACGAATAACGTGTGGGTCACCTTAACATGGATGCGCACCATCGGTGGGACAGTCTTCCTCTTTGGCGGCGTGCTGCCTCTTGTGTATTTCATCCTGTCAAGGGCAGGGCGAATGGTCCGTGAGGCTTCTGTCGTCGAGGAAGGCGAGTGGACAATCTACGACAAAGAGAAGGCAAAGGAGCGGGAGAGTTGGGCGGCCGGTGACGAGGCGTTCTAGCTCAACAACCAGGGTAGCGACATCACACGTCATCCCGACACCCCTTGATGCAACTATTGCGTTGTGCCAGGGGGTGTCGTTTTTTATGTTCCGTAACGGCGTTATTTGCCCCAGTCGCGGGGGTAGCGGAAGTCCCGATCGATCGTCCTGGCGGAGATCTTGGCGATAAGTGGAAGGCGCCGCTTATACTGGGAGGACTGAATCTTTGCAAGAACGGCCCTCACGAATTGTTCATCGAAGCCGGCCGCAACGATGTCGGGGATCTCAAAACGGCGATCCACCATCAGATGCAGGACCTGGTCAACCTCCTCATAGGTGAAGCCGAGTTCCGCCTCGTCGGTCTGCCCAACCCAGAGGTCGCCGCTGGGCTCCTTTCTGATGATGGCTTCAGGGATGCCTATATGACCCGCCAGTGCCCGGACCTGGGTCTTATACAGGTCGCCCAGGGGATTGATGGCGCTGGCCATATCCCCATAGAGCGTCCCGTACCCCAGCAGCAGTTCCGTCTTGTTGCTGGTTCCGAGGACCAGGGCCCTGAACTTGGCCGAAACGTCGAAAAGAATCGTCATCCGCTCACGGGCCATTTTGTTGCCGCGGCGGACCTGGTCGGCCTCAGGGAACCGCTCAAAGTAGGCATCCACCATCGGCGTGATATCGATGAGATCTGATTGGATGCCCAGTTCCTTCACGATCAATTCGGCGTGCGCACGACTCTCCGAACTACTGGTTTTATACGGCATCAGGAGGGCCAGGACATTTTCGGCGCCGAGCGCCTCAGCCCCGAGATAGGCGGATAGCGCTGAATCGAGCCCGCCGGACAGCCCAACGATGACACGGCTGAACCCGGTCTTTCGAACTTCGTTGGCGATAAAACCGCTCAGGATCTTTCTGGCGAATTCGCAGTGCAGGGAGAGACCGGTCATCTTGGCCCCTCCCGTCTCACCCGTTCCATCTCTCGCAGCGTGATGTCCAATCGCTCATCTCTAAGCAGCGGATTGATCATTCTGGCCCGTCGGACTTCGGCAGTATCGATCTCAGCCATCAGGATCTGCTCACTGAGGTACTCTGCCTTGGCTATCGGCTCTCCGGAAGGGGCAATTACCTCCGAGCCGCCCCAGAAGCAGGCCCCATCTTCGTAACCCACCCGATTCGCGTACAGGACATAGCAGGTAAAGAGTTGGGCATAAGCTCGAGTGATCGTTTCCCAGGCTCTGGCATTCGCGAAGGCCTGTCCTTCTTCCAATCCGCCACGACCCGGACTGGCGGAGGGCGAGATCAGGATCTCCATTCCATCAATGGAGGCGACGCACACCGTCGACGGATGCCACATATCCTCACAGATCAAGATTGCGGATCGGCCGACCGCCGCGCGAAATGTCCTGATCCGGCTGCCTTCCGCAAGGTATCGCTGTTCATCGAAGATTCCGTACGTCGGTAAGTAGACCTTGCGGTGGAGGTGCCGAATCTCGCCCTTCGAGAGGTAGAGGGCGGCATTGTAGAGCAGGTGCTCAGGCGACTCCTCAACCAGCCCGACCACAAGATCGATGCGGTGGCTCAGATCCCGGAGCCTGTCGAGGAGGGGGCTGGTCAGGGCCAGCGCGACGGATGATACGATATCCTTAAGGAAATACCCGGTCAGGCTCAGTTCAGGGAAGATCAGCAGACTGGCGCCTCGACCGATTGCCTCTTCGGCGCTCTTTTGGTGCAGGGCAACATTGCGTTCCAGATTGCCGAGCGTCGGGTTAATCTGGGCGAGGGCGATAGCGTGGCGACTCATGCGACGGTGCTCCGGATGTCGGGCATGGCCAGAGAACGATAGATAGCCTCCATGTCTCGCGACAAAGGACCGCCACGCCGCTGATAAACAAACAGAGGGTCGAGGATCTGCAACCCCGGCCGGCCGTCCCGTCTCGCTTCGACCAGGCTCAGTTCCGCCTGAGCGCCGGAGTAGGAATGGACCAGTTGCAACATCTTCGGCTCCAGTCTCGCTGCCCTGAGACTGTTCAGCAGGTCGGCAAGCCGCGAGGCGTGGTAGATCAGGTACGCTCTTCCTTTTGGCGCGAGTACGTATCGAATGGCTGCAACCGTTTCATGAAGAGTAGCGGTCAGCTCATGTTTGGCCTGTCGGATCTCTGGGTGCGGGCTAAGGCGCCCGGCGGCAAGCTGTCGATAAGGCGGGTTGCACAGCACCATATCCACGCTTTCCGGCGGTAGCAGCGTGTGAATCTTACGGAAGTCGCCCTCCACGATCCTGATGCGATCCTGCAGCCTGTTGAGTTGCGCTCCCCGCCGAGCCCGGTCGGCCAGGCCGGCCTGTATCTCAAGTCCGGTTATGCTGAGATCGGGATACCGGTACGCCAGCAGGAAGGCGATCGCGCCGTTTCCGCAACCGAGATCAAGGACCTGATCGGCGGATCGCGGTGCGGCAAATTCTGCCAGCAACAGCGCATCCATCGAATGGCGGAGGCCTGCGAGACCCCGGATCACCTTCAGGCTCGTGATGCCGAGATCATCCAGGGATTCGCCGTGACGAAGCCACGAGTCCGCCTTCTTCCAATCCGCTATTTCCGTCATGACGCTGCTACTGTAATATATCCTCTAAGAAAAGACAAATGGCCGGCTGCCGGCAGGAAACGCCGAGGATTGACGGTTGAGCGCTCAGCATAAATCGACCGGATCAACATCGATCTCGATTCCAGCCTGTTCTGCCGGTGAGAGCAGCGCAATCGTTTCGTTGACCCAGTGATGCAGCGCGCTCGGGTCAGGACCTTTGGCGAGAATCTGCCAGCGGTAGCGTCCTTTCAGCCGGTAAAGCGGCGCCGGCGCAGGCCCCTCGACGGCAAGGGGCGATACGGCCCGCTCCAGGAGAAGACCGGCGAGTCGCTCGGCTCGTTCTTGCGCTTGCCGCTCATGCGAAGAGGTGATCAGGAGTAGGACGAGGAAGCCGAAAGGGGGAAGACCGCGCGTCTCTCTGAGCGGCCGCTCAATTTGGTATAGCGATTCATAATCGTGGTTGCGGGCTGCAAGGATGCAGTAGTGTTCGGGGTTGTAGGTCTGGACCATGACGTGTCCGGGGCGGTCCCCGCGGCCGGCTCGACCTGCTACCTGCGTCAGCAAGGCATAGGTCCGCTCCCCGGCCCGGAAATCCGGGATCTGCATCGAGGCGTCGGCAGAGAGGATACCTACCAAGGTGATTCCGGGAAAGTCATGTCCTTTCCCGATCATCTGTGTCCCGATAAGAATCTGCGTGCGCCTCTGTTGCACGCCCTTGAGGATCTGCTGGTGCGCCCGCCGCTGCCTGGTGGTGTCACGATCCATCCTGACGATGGAGATATCCGGATCGAGGAGGCGAGCGGCGGCTTCGACCTGCT
>PQAQ01000200.1 GCA_003105305.1 Candidatus Methylomirabilota bacterium | reverse complement strand
GAACCGCGCAGCCGGATGCGGCTATTGGGCGCATCCCCACCTGTTGCAGAAAGGTTCTGCGCTTTATCCGGGCTCCTCCCCGTGTAAAGACTAGTAAACGAGCTTCTCGCCGGCGACGGCGAGCTTGATCCGATAGAGGCTGGTACGCGCCGTCATGTACAGTGATTTTCCGTCGTCGCCCCAACCGCAGTTGGCCGGCTGCTCAGGCAGCTTGATGGTGCCGAGATGTTTTCCCTCCGGCGACATTACCCAGATGCCGCCGGGTCCGGTGCCGTAGACGTTACCCAGCGAGTCGATTTTCATTCCATCCGGCAGACCTTCTTCCTTCTCGGCGGTGACATCCGCGAACACCCTGCCGCTGCGAAGAGAGCCGTCGGCCGCCACGTCGTAGCGCATCCACAGCCTCTTCTTCTCGTCCGAGTTGGCTACGTAAAGGACCTTCTCGTCGGGGGAGAAGGCGATCCCATTGGGTCGGGTCAAGTCCTTGACGAGGAGTTGGAGTTTGCCGCCCGCGAGTCTGTAAACGCCATTGAACTTGAGCTCCTTCATGGGGTCGTTGTCCCCCTTGGGCAGGCCATAAGGCGGATCCGTGAAATAGAGCGACCCGTCGGATCTGAAGACGAGATCATTAGGGCTGTTAAGCTTCTTGCCTTCGAACTTGTCCACGAGTGTGGTGACCTTCATGTCCGCACTAATCCGGGCGATGCGCCGGTTGCCGTGCTGGCACAGCAGCACCGCCCCATCTTTGTCGGCAGTCATTCCGTTGGGTCCGATGAAGCCGCCCTCCGGCAGACCGTTCCCGTCATAGCCGCCGGGCTGTAGCAGCACGGTCACATTCCCGTCCGGAGACCATTGGCGTACCACGTTGCCGACCACATCACTGAACCAGAGGACCTTGGAAGGGCGCCACAGAGGGCCCTCAATGAAAGTGAAACCGCCCGCCAGCTTCTCAATTCGGACATCCTGCGGAACAAGCGCGTCGAAGGACGGGTCAAGGCGGACCAGGGTCCCTATGGAAGCCGGTTCCTCCTGTGCAGGTGGTACGGACGGCGCGGGGGCCCTGGAACATCCGGCCATGAGCAGCAAGGTTGCGAGAACAATAGCTGGTCTTGTCATTGGGTAGCTCCCGCCGGCAGGCGGCACACTTCGAGATTCCGCCCCGCCCGGCTTCTTGGGTTACGATGAAAAATGCTTTCGCCGAACATGGAGAACGGCTCCATTGGCAATTCGCACTGCGATCGGAAGCACTTGAGTTTGGACGCCATTATAGTCGGCTGGTGCGGCCCAGGGTAGCTCAATTCACGCAATTTGCCGAAATGCGGACACTCCCCAATGACATGCTCCTTGCGGTCATGCAGAAACAGCCGAATCAGGTGGACGCGCAAAACAGACTGCGTAGAGAGAGGGGAAGGCCTCAATTCAGCAACGGATCAAAGGATGCACGCCATCACCGGAGTGCGGCGGATCCTCGCCGATCTCAGCAAGGCCTCGTTCGAGGAAAGCTCACATGTAAATCGGCTCCAGTTTCTTTTTGATGTACTCCATCTGGACCTTGGCACTTTCGAGCGGCGAGATGCGAGCATTGTCCAGGTCGATGGTGATCCAGCCGCGGTAATGGACGTTTTTCAGAATGCGATGCAAGGCCGGGAAGTCGATAACCCCGCGGCCCAACTCAACCACGTTGTCCATGTATCCTTTCAGGCCCCGGTTGTATGCCCGGATGTCCTTGTAATGCACGTAGATCAGCCGGTTCTTGTATTTTTCGAACATCTCGATCGGTTCGCCTCCTCCCATCCAAAGCTGGGCAGTATCCGGACCGAGATTGAAGTATTGTGGATCCGTCTGTCTCATAAGTGAGTCGATCTGGCGCGGGTTCTCGATCAGGCTTCCCACGTGAGGATGAATGTCGGTCTTGATGCTGTATTGCTCCAACGCAATCTTCCCGATTGCGTTCATCACTTTGGCCGTCTGTGCAATGGCCGCGCGTTCGTCCTCCACATTCGGCGGCGGAGGGCCAAGGGTAAGCCGGTCGGAGCCGAAGCGTTTCAAGTAGCCAAGGTAACGATGGCAATCCTTCAGCAAACGGTCCTCGGCAGAAGGCTGATGGAAGTTGTCTCCCCAATAAATGCTCGAGACGCGCAGCTTATATTTCGGCAAAAGATCCGCGAGCTCATTCATGTTCTCGTCATTGACCGGGAGGTTTTTCGTGGTGAACGGTTCGACTCCGTCGAAACCGCCTTCCGCCACGTCGGGACAGATCTGGGACCAGCGCACCGGACCGGCAGCCTTGGCGGTCCACGTCACAGCGCCGAGACCCCAGCGGATATTACGCTCCGCAGCAACTGACCGCATTGCGGCGGCCGCGGCGATCGTCAAGAGAAACTCCCTGCGCTGCCATCTGCGTTCGCTCATGCCTTCAACTCCTCTATCGCTAGCCTCCCGGCGGGAGGTCCGGATTCGGCCGGTCGCAGCGCCCGGGAATACCGGGGACTTCCCGGAGATTCCCGCCGTGTACTGCATGCCGAAGGATAGTCGGAACAAGCTGCCTCATCCGCGGCATGGATTCCGGATTCGACCGCCGTCGGCCGCCGTGCGTGCCCTCCCGCAGTTGCTGGAGGCGTTCCTTCGACTGCGACATCTGCGCCTCGGTTGCAGCCGCATTTTACGCCTGAATGGTGTCGCGGGGTGCTTGCTATGTATGCCTCGATTTCACTTGCTTGACACAACTCTAGTCGGCTGAATCTGCAGCACTTGTCAGTATCTAAGGCACTCGAAGACTGCCACGCTCGCGAGAAACGGCGTTGTGGGAGATGTGA
>PQAQ01000199.1 GCA_003105305.1 Candidatus Methylomirabilota bacterium | reverse complement strand
TTTGGCGACGGCGCCGGCGCGGTACTCCTGCAGCGGACGACTGCCGATCCCTCTGTTCTCTCCACGCATCTCTACTCGGACGGATCAAAAGGGAGACAACTGATCATCCCGGGGGGCGGTTCGCGCCAGCCTGCCAGCCAAAAGGTCGTTGATGAAAAGCTGGTTACGATCCGGATGCCGAACGGCAATGAGGTGTTCAAGACAGCGGTTCGGTCCATGGAAGAGGCCGCCATAGCGGCGCTCAAGACGAATGGAGCAGAGGTCTCCGATATCGACCTCTTTATCTCCCACCAGGCTAATGCCAGAATCATCTACGCCGTCGCTGAGCGGTTAGGTCTTCCGCGGGAGCGGATCTTTATGAACATAGATCGTTATGGGAATACCTCTGCGGCCTCTATTCCGATTGCCTTGGACGAAGCGGTCCGGGCTGGACGGTTGAAGCGCGGTGATCTGCTGCTGCTTACGGCCTTCGGCGGCGGGATCACTTGGGGATCGGCGCTCATCCGATGGTGAGCATCCGCGCGGTCCCCGCCATGAATGCGATCGCGTTTGTGTTTCCCGGTCAGGGGTCCCAGCGGGTCGGGATGGGACGAGATTTGTGGGCGGAGGTCCCCGAGGCTCGTGACCTGTTTGAGCAGGGGGGAGAGGCGTTGGGGATCGACCTCGCCCACCTCTGTTTTCGGGGGCCAGATGAGCAACTGACGCTCACCATAAACGCACAGCCCGCGATCATGACGGTGAGTATGGCCGCCTTTGCCGCGCTGCAGCGCGAGGGGATCACGCCGGACTATGTCGCGGGCCATTCGCTCGGGGAGTACTCGGCGCTGGTAGCGGCCCGGAGCCTTGCGTTCGAAGACGCGATTCGTATCGTGAGAAAGCGAGGCCAGTTCATGCAAGAGGCGGTAGCGCCGGGCGCCGGCGGAATGGCGGCTGTGTTGGGTCTGGACACACAGAGCGTGTATACCGCGTGTGAGGAAGCCGCTCCGCATGGGATCGTCGAGGTTGCGAATCTCAATAGTCCGGGGCAGGTGGTGATTGCCGGACAGGTCGAGGCCGTTGACCGGGTCATCGAGTTGGTGAAGCAACGCGGCGCGAAACGAGCGATACGGCTTCAGGTGAGTGCGCCGTTTCACTGTTCATTGATGCGGCCGGCGGCTGAGCGATTAGCCGCCGAACTCGAGGCGATTTCTATCGCCGATCCGGCGGTTCCGCTGGTGAACAATGCCGACGCGGAACCTCTGACGAGCAAGGACCGGATTGCCGACAGCCTGATCCGTCAGGTCACCAGTCCGGTGCGATGGGAGGATGTGGTGCGACGATTGGTGAAGGAAGGCGTGACCCTCTTTTTTGAGCTTGGCCCGGGAAGGGTATTGACCGGGCTGATCAAGCGGATTGCGCCGGAGGCGACCGTAGTGAATGTCGAGGATCTGGAATCGCTGCGATTGGCCGTGGGTCTGGCTGGGGCGACTCGTTGATTAGGACGGGCGCAGCGATGAGACTTGAAGGCAAGGCGGCCGTGGTTACCGGCGGCTCTCGGGGTATTGGACGAGCGATTGCCCTAACACTCTCGGCCCACGGTGCGAAGGTGGCCATTTGCGCGACTAGTCTGGAGGCGGCCCAAAAGGTCGTTGCCGAGATCGAGGCGACCGGGGCCGAGGGATTGGCCATGGCGGCCGATATCTCGCGGGAGTCTGAGGCCGATGGGCTGATTCAGGCCGCCATGAAACGTTTTGGACGTATTGACATCCTGATCAATAACGCCGGTATCACCAGGGATGGACTCCTGATCCGGATGAAGGAAGAGGATTGGGATACGGTGCTGGACGTGAACTTGAAAGGGGCCTTTTTGACGACACGCGCTGCGCTTCGGCCGATGCTCCGGGCGCAGGCCGGTCGAATCGTGAATATCAGTTCGGTGGCGGGAACAATGGGGATTCCCGGACAGGCCAACTACTCCGCGGCGAAGGCCGGTTTGATCGGTTTTACCAAGGCCGTCGCCAGGGAGGTGGCCTCCAGATCGATCACCGTGAATGCAGTGGCTCCCGGCTTCATTGAAACCGAGATGACGGCGGTGCTGTCGGAGGACCGCAAACGGACCTATCTGAGCCAGATTCCCGTGGGTCGATTTGGCGCGTCTGAAGAGGTGGCGGCGCTGGTTGCGTTTCTGGTATCAGAAGCGGCGAGCTATATTACAGGCCAGGTGATTACGATCGATGGTGGGTTGCGAACATAACCACAAGACGGCGCTGAGGCCGTAGAGAGGGAGACGATGGCTGACGGCATGGAGATCGAGGAAAAGGTCAAGAAGATCATTGTAGATCAGTTGGGCGTGAATGCGACCGAGGTGACGCCGGAGGCCTCGTTCGTTGAAGATCTGGGCGCCGACTCGCTTGATACGGTCGAGCTGGTGATGGCTCTCGAGGAGGAGTTCGGTATTGAGATTCCCGATGAAGAGGCTGAGAAGATCGTCACCGTGAAAGATGCTATCGCGCATATCAAGGCGCGTTCTGCGTAATCGATCAGGTAGGCGACATCGGTCGCGTTCGCGCTATGAGGACATGACGTCATGAGACGAGTAGTTGTGACAGGCTTGGGCGTTGTGGCGCCCAACGGCATCGGCGTCGAGGTATTCTGGGAGAACCTCATCAATGGGGTCTCAGGTATCGATCACATCACCCGATTCGATGCCAGTCAACACGATGCCAAGATCGCCGCGGAGGTGAAGGGATTCGACCCGCTTCTCTATATGGAGAAGAAAGAGGTCAAGAAGATGGATCGGTTTATCCACTACGCGATGGCCGGCGCTATCATGGCGGTGGATGACGCCGGGCTGACAGGGAAGGCGATCGAAAGCTGTCGCAGCGGTGTGCTTATCGGTACCGGTATGGGCGGAATCCCTTGCCTGGAAGAAACGCACAAGACGTTGCTGGCGAAAGGGCCAAGCCGGATCAGCCCTTTCTTCATCCCGTCCATCCTCACGAACCTGGCCGCGGGCCAGATCGCCATCCGCTTCGGCTTCCGCGGTCCGAACTCCTGCGTCTCGACCGCTTGCGCAACCGGAAATCACTCCATTGGAGATTCCTTTGAATTGATCCGCCGCGGGGTGGCTGATCTGATGATCGCCGGCGGGACCGAGGCGGTCATCTCTCCGCTCACGATCGGCGGCTTCGGTGCCATGAAAGCGCTGTCGACTCGGAATGATGCGCCTCAGCGCGCCAGCCGCCCGTTTGATAAGGGGCGCGACGGCTTCGTCATGGGCGAGGGCGCCGGTCTCGTCATACTCGAAGAGCTGGAGCATGCGCAACGGCGCGGCGCTCCGATCTACGCCGAGTTGGTCGGGTATGGGATGTCGGGTGACGCCTATCACATGACGGCGCCGGATTCGGAAGGGGCTGGCGCTTCGATGACCCTGGCTCTGGAGTCGGCTGGACTCCGCCCTGAAGAGGTCGATTACGTCAATGCCCACGGCACCTCAACGCCTGTGGGTGATGCAGCCGAAACCAAGGCCATCAAGAAGGTGTTTGGGGAGCACGCCCACCGTCTGGCGGTGAGTTCCGTCAAATCGATGACCGGACACCTGCTCGGCGCAGCGGGCGGCATCGAGTCGGTGGCCACTGTGTTGACGATTCGCCACGGCGTCATTCCCCCCACCATCAACTACGATGAGCCGGACCCCGAGTGCGATCTTGATTACGTCCCCAATAAGGCGCGTCAGATACCGGTCAGGGTGGCTTTCACTAACTCGTTCGGGTTTGGCGGTACGAACGCCACGCTGGTATTCAAGCGATACGAGTAAGGTGGGCGTGCTGCTGCCGTCGATACGGGATCCTCAATACACCTCTTCTCCCGGACCCGAGCATTCCGCTGACCGATCTCTTCATGTAATGACCCGCACGAGTTTCTCTGCTACAAATGACGAATCACTCCTTAAAAACGTTTCAAGAAAAGTAACTGTAAACAATTGAACCCACGAAACCGGAAGGCTCAGGTTCTGATGTCCGTCGTGGGGCTCATCGCTGGTGCGTGCATGTGGTCTCGACCGGCGCAGGCGGCAATCTTTACGGCGTACAGCGCTCCGGTATTACGTGCCGGATCCGGACACACGACGCAGCATGCACAACTGCTCGAACAAGAGCTTCAGGACTGGCGGCAGCGACGAGATGCGATAGACGCTCAGATCGCCGCTATCGATATCCGGCTTAAAGAGCCAACGCTGACGGAAGCTGACAGGCAAGTGTTAGAGGGCCGGAGATCGAAACTGGAGGTCGAGCGGAAAGACGTCGATGGTTGGATCAAGATGATCTTCCAGCGCCTCATACATGTCCCGTGATCTGTCGAGTGCTGTTGTAGAAATCCTTCGCACTCCTATACCAGCTTTCAGCCGAGCGGGGCAGGGGAGTTGTCTTTCGTAAGGACGGCGAGCTTGTCAAGGACGCCGTTAACAAAAGCGCTGGACTCCTTCCCGCCGAAGGCTTTTGCCAACTCGACGGCTTCGTCGATCGCGACCTTCCACGGAGTTTTGCCGTAAAACAGCAGCTCAAACGTGGCCAGGCGAAGGATACAGAGATCGACGAGCGCCAGCCGCGAGAGCATCCAGTGCTCGACGTGTGACGCCAGGAGATCGTCGATTGGCTTTCGATGCTGCAGTGTACCCCGGACCAGTTCCTCGGTCAGTAATTGGGTCTCCGGTTTGGCGGGGTGCGCTGCCCAGAAGCACCGAGACTGTTCCTCGCGCGCGTCCATTGGGTAAAATTCCAGTTGATAGAGGAGTGAGAGTGCCAGCTCCCTGGCTCGGTGGCGTTTACCCATCGTCTTTGCCGGCGGTCCGATTCGATTCTTGTCGCACTATTTCAGTTGGGCGAACAGACTCGCCATTTCAATCGCCGAAAGCGCTGCGTCGAACCCTTTGTTGCCGGCCTTGGCCCCGGCCCGCTCGATCGCCTCATCGAGGGTATTTGCGGTGATGACGCCAAAGATGATCGGCACGCCGGTATCGAGACTGGCTGCGGCGATTCCCTTCGCGGCCTCCCCGGCGACGTAATCGAAGTGGGCGGTGGCGCCTCGGATGACGGCGCCCAGTGCGATCACGGCATCATAGCGGTTCGAGGCAGCCAGACGCTTTGCCGCGTAGGGTAACTCGAAGGCGCCAGGCACTTTTACGAGATGAACATCGCTTTCCTCTGTGCCATGGCGGAATAGACAGTCGAGCGCCCCTTCCAATAAACGTTTGGCGATCAATTCGTTCGTGCGGCTGACGATAAGGCCGAATCGAAATCCTTTAGCCTGGTACGTTCCTTCCGTGGTTTTCAACGCAACCCCTCCCATGTCGGCTATACCGTTTCGAGCAGGTGGCCGAGCTTCGTAAGCTTGGTCTGCAGGTAGGCGCGATTCTCGGCGTTCGGACGAATCTCAATAGGAATCCGCTGGACCACATGGAGACCGTACGCCTCGAGTCCTACGATCTTTCGTGGATTGTTGGTCAGCAGTCGGATATTGCAGAGGCCAAGGTCGGAGAGAATCTGCGCGCCGATGCCATACTCCCTCAGATCCGGTTTAAAGCCGAGTCTCACGTTCGCTTCTACCGTATCTAGGCCGCTATCTTGCAGCTCATAGGCGCGCATCTTGTTCGCCAAACCGATGCCCCGACCCTCCTGTCGAATATACAGAAAGACCCCCTTTCCCTCCTTGGCGATCAGTTCGAGCGACTTGTCCATCTGCGGTCCACAGTCGCACCGAAGCGAGCTGAAGACGTCGCCCGTCAGGCATTCCGAATGGACCCGCACGAGTGTGTCTTCCGCGGCGTTGATCTCTCCCATAATGAGGGCCAGATGGTGTTTGTTTTCAATATGACTGTGGTACAGGATCGCAGTGAATCGGCCATAGGTGGTCGGCAGTGTTGTTGTGGCGACGCGACTGACGAAGCGCTCGCGCTTCAGTCGAAACTCGATCAGGCTCTTCACGGTGATCAGTTTCAAGCCGTGCTTGCGCGCAAACCGATACAGATCCGGTGTCCTGGCCATCGCCCCGTCATCCTGCATGATCTCACAGATAACGCCGGCGGGGTAGAGACCGGCCAAACGGGCGAGGTCGATCGCGGCTTCAGAATGACCTGCTCGCGTCAGGACTCCTCCATCACGTCCGCGAAGCGGAAAGGTGTGTCCCGGACTGGTAAGATCATCGGCCGTCGCTTGTGCGTCGATGATGGTCTGGATGGTGACCGCCCGGTCGTAGGCCGAAATCCCGGTAGTGACCTTGTGTCTGGCGTCAACGGATACGCAGAAGGCGGTTTCGTGGGGCGAGGTGTTGTCCGTGACCATCGGCGGGATGCGGAGCGCATCCAACCGTTCGCCGATGACGGGCATGCAGATCAATCCGCGTCCCTGCGTCGCCATAAAGTTGATCGCCTCCGGCGTCACCTTTTCGGCGGCCATCGTAAGGTCGCCCTCGTTTTCCCGGTCCTCATCGTCGACGACTACCACCATCTTGCCGTCGCGGAGGTCTCGGATTGCGTCTTCGATCGAATGAAACTGAATCTGGTCTTCCATAGATACTTCCACGGAACCCGTCTAGCCGAATCCCAGCTCCTGGAGTCGCGATTCAGTCAGGGGCATCTTCTGTGTGAGAGGTCCAAGCCTCTCAAGATAGCGGACGACGTACTTGCCAAGCAGGTCGGTTTCCAGGTTGACGCGTCGCCCGGCCGACTTGTTGCCGAGCGTGGTATGGTGAAAGGTATGTGGAATAACGGCCACTCCGAAGGATCGGTCATTCAGGCGGCCCACCGTCAGACTGATGCCGTCCACTGCGACGGATCCTTTTTCTACGAGTAACGGTCGCAGTGCGATGGGATAGGTAATCGTGAACCACCACGTCCCCTCCGTCACGCTGATCTCGTGGATGGATCCGACCCCGTCAATATGGCCGGTGACAAAGTGGCCTCCCAGCCGATCGGTCGGTCGGCACGGCCGTTCCAGGTTGACGGGATCGCCGACGTGGCGCTCTCCCAGTGTGGTGCGGGCCATGGTCTCCTCGGACAGATCGGCCTCAAACAGGGAGTGGGCCGTCCTTGTGACCGTGAGACAGGTTCCATCGACGGCAATACTGTCTCCGATCACGAGAGAGGAGACGGTCTGTTGCCCTTTAACAGCGAGCTTCGTGATGCCGTGTTCTTGCCGCAGCCGTTGAATGTGGCCCACCTCTTCGATCAGTCCGGTAAACATCCTGTGTGCCTAGCCGTGTCCTTCCTGCGTTGAACGGTATCCCTCAATCAGCACGTCTTCCCCGAGTTGTTCGATACGGAGCCGGGACAGCCGCAGGGCCTGCCCGAGCGCGTCAATACCCGCCCCACCGAGCAGACTGGGTGCGGTTTTGCCTCCAACCAGGATCGGCGCCACAAACAGCAGAAATTTATCGACGATCCCCTCTTCAACGGCCGAGGTAAAGATGCCTTCCCCGCCCTCGATCATCACGCTGGTCACGTCGCGCTCGCCGAGACGCTTGAGGAGCTGTTCAAGGCGGACCCGCCCGTGGGAGCCCCCCGCTTCGAGCACTGTCAGTCCGAGACGCTCCAGCGTTCTGATGCGCTCGTTCGGCGCGTTGGATGGGACGGCCACCCAGGTTCGAGATGCGACGTCGGGCTGCAAGACCTGGGCGTCCAGAGGAAGCGGACCGACTCCATCCACTACGACTCGGATCGGGTCACGCCCACCATCCGGGAGTCTAGTTGTCAGCTTGGGATCGTCACGTCGGACCGTACCCATACCGACAATGACAGCATCCGTTTGATCTCTCAGTTCGTGTACGTACTCACGTGATCGTACGCCGGAGATCCATCGAGCGTCACCGGTTCGAGTGGCGATCTTACCGTCAAGACTGACGGCTGCCTTGAGAGTCACGAACGGGATATGGCGCGTAATAAACTTTGTAAAGGCCTCATTGAGCCGCTGTGCTTCGTCGGCAAGGCGCCCGAGTATCACAATCTCAACCCCCGCATCTCGCAGCGTCTGTACGCCCTTACCGGCGACCAGGCGGTTCGGATCCAGGATTGGCAGGATCACTCGCTTGATACCGGCCTGAACGATCCGATCGGTGCAGGGTGGAGTTCGGCCATGATGGCAGCACGGTTCAAGCGTGACATAGAGCTCCGCTCCGCGCGCCGCCTTGCCCGCGTGCTCCAGCGCGATGACCTCCGCGTGAGGCCCGCCCGCCCGTGCATGATGCCCCTCACCAATGATCCGGCCATGATGTACCGCAACAGCTCCGACCATCGGGTTTGGACTGGTGCGGCCACGACCCTGTGTTGCGAGGGCCAATGCGCGTTGCATGAAGCGAACATCATCAGGCGTGAACATCCGACCTCATAACTGGAAAGCGAACTTTCTGAGGAAATACATGCAGTTACCTTATCACCGGGAATCACGGGGTGTCAAGCCGAAAACGGTCGGATGGGATGTCAGGATCGTGCGAACAAGGCGTCCGTAAAGGCTTCCGGTTCGAACGGTTGCAGATCATCGACGCCCTCGCCCAGACCGACGAAGGTAATCGGCAGTTTCAACTGATCAGCGATCGCAACCACAACGCCTCCCTTTGCGGTTCCGTCCAGCTTGGTCAGGATCAGGCTCGTCAGTCCGACCGCCTCGTGAAATGTCTTGGCCTGAACCAGTGCGTTCAGACCAGAGGTGGCGTCGAGCACCATAATCCGTTCGTGCGGCGCATCCGGCATCAGCCGTGAGACGACTCGCTGGATCTTTTTCAACTCCTCCATCAGGTTCCGTTTAGTGTGTAGGCGGCCGGCGGTATCAATAAGCAGGTGGCTGGCGCCGCGTGCGCAGGCGGCCTGTACCGCATCAAAAACGACGGCAGAGGGATCGGCCCCGGCCTGGTGGCTGATCACATCGGCGCCCACGCGTCGACCCCACAGTCCTAACTGTTCGATAGCGGCGGCCCGAAAGGTGTCCGCTGCCGCCAGTACGACGCGCCCACCGTCGTTAGCGAGGCGGTAAGCGAACTTTCCGATCGTGGTAGTTTTCCCCGACCCGTTAATGCCCAGAAAAAGAAAGACCTGTGGACGGGTCTGAGGATTGCTCGATGACGGGGATTGGGTGGCCTTGCTGAGGATCTCCAGGATGCCTCGCTTGAGGGCTTCTTCAACCTGACCCAGATCGCCGAGATCGCGTCGCCCGAGGCGCTGCTGGAGCGGGGCCGTCAGTTGTTGAGCTAGCCCTGGACCAAAATCGGCGGCGATAAGCGCTTCTTCGAGCGCGTCCAGATCGGCGACGCTGGGGCTCGCCGCGCCGAACAGTCGCTCGATTTTCCCCGCCAATCCCTGGCGGGTTCTGGTGAGACCGGCGACGAATCGGCCGAACAGGCCTTGACGTGGAGTGTTGTTGAGGGCCATACAGATCTTTCTGCCGCGGTCCTGTCAGGCGGCTCGGCTCATGTGGAGGGAGAGGAGCTTCGAGACACCATGCTCTTCCATGGTCACACCGTACAACAGGTCGGCGGCTGCCATGGTCCGCTTGTTGTGAGTGATCAGGAGGAATTGGGCGTTCACCGCCATCTCCCGCAGCAGCGAGGCGAACCGTTCGGCATTGGCGTCGTCCAGTGGGGCATCAACCTCGTCCAGCAGACAGAATGGGCTGGGACGGGTGTGAAACAGCGCAAACAGAAGCGCCAGCGCAGCCAGCGCTTTTTCGCCGCCTGACAACAGGTTGAGCGCGGCGCGCTTGCCGGGGATTCGCACCGCCATCTCCACGCCGGGCTCCTCCTCACCGTCTTGCGGTTCAGTCAAACTCAGGGATGCCCGGCCTCCCGGGATGAGACAGCTCCAGAGGCGATCCAGATGTCCGGCCACTGTCTCGAGGGTTTCACTGAACCGCTGCTGGATGGTCTGATTGATCTCAGAGATGGCGGTACGAAGCGACTGTACGGACGACGAGAGGTCTTCGGCCTGGGCGGAGAGGAAACGGTGGCGTTCGGCCAACTCCTCGTATTCCTCCAGGGCTGCCATGTTGACCGCCCCGAGCTCCGCAATCTTCGCCGAGAGATCAGCGAGTTCGCCGGTCGCTGCTTCGATTTCGAGACCGCTGTCGGTCAGTCGCTGGACAATAGTCTCCAGTTCGGGCGGCCCTTCTGCTTTCAGCGCCTCTTCCAGGAGCGAAATAGTATTCCGCAGTTCGGCAACACGGATGGCGGCGTCGCCGGAGGCCTGTTGTTTTTCGGTGAGCGACAGCTTCAGTAGGCGGAGCCGTTCATCGATCGACTGGCGTACGTCACTCAGATGCCGGCGTCTCTCGTCTTCAGCGATGACGAGTTGCTGCGCCGATTGCTCCGCGTCGCTAAGCGACGTCAGGCGCGCTTGAAGTTGTACGACGGCGGTCTCCATCTCCGTTTCGCGAACCTGCAGATCGGCGAACTCAGCCGCAAGCAGCTCGATCTCACTCCTCACCTGGCCCAATTCTTCAATCGTCCTGGTCAGAACGCTCGCAAGCAGCTCCTGCCGGCCTTGTAGCGCGGTGAGCTGGACGCGATGTTCTCCCACGTCACGAATGAGACGATCCCGCTCCTGCTGCCGAGAGGTCGCCTCGGCCTCGAGTCGTGCGGCCTCGATCTCGGCGGCCTGGTCTCGACTCTCGAGATCGACAAGCGAGTGTTCAATCGTCCGGATTTCGTCAGTGAGTACGCGAAGATCCTCCGCATGGCTCCCAGCTTCATAGGTCACCACCTCAATCTGCTGCAAAAAACGCCGACGCTCTGCGCCCGTATGGGAAAAGGCTGTCTCGGCCTTGAGGCGCTCAATCTCCAGTTCGTGGAGGCGCCGGTTCAGCGACTCCAACGATTCTGCCGCCTGCGCTGAGCGGCGACAGGACGCATCCCACGACCCCTCGACGGTCTGAAGGTCGCCGTGTAGTTCCCGGATGCGATCTTGAAGCCTGGCGATCTCTCGCCGTCGCGGGAGAATCTCGGAACCCCCTCCGGGGCCGCCGGCAATGATGCCCTTACTGGTGACCAGTTCGCCGGTCAGTGTCGCGATCGCAAATGGGGACGGGAGCAGCGCGCTCAGCGCGAGCGCATCCGGCAACTCCCTGACGATTACCCCATCAACGAGGAGGGCTTCCACCAGCGGCCGATTCTCTTCGGCGCAGTGGATCAGATCAAGCGCAAGTCCCTCGACCGATACCGTTGCGGACTGAATGCGTTCGCGCAGTCGAGCTGCCGCTGCGCCGCGATGATCACCGGTCGCGTCGGGTTGAAGAAGAAAGGTGGCGCGACCCTGTCCTCGCTCGACGAGCAGTCGAATGGCTTCCCGGACATCGTCGATCCGCCGCATAAGCAGTCCTTGTAGGGCCTCGCCGAGCAAGGTTTCAACAGCGCGCTCATAACGCGCGGGCACATCGAGTATATCGACCAGCGACCCATGCAAACCCTTGACACTGGCTTCGCCCTGGGCCTTTTTGGTGAGGAGGTACCGATGACCGTCGACGAATCCTTCGAAATTCCGACTGAGCTCGATAAGCGACGCCAGACGGCTACGGAGCGTGGTCGACTCTTCTCGAAGCGATTCCAGTTGAGGCTTCAGGGTCTCCCGGGCGGCCTCCTCATCCGCTGCCTGTTGCGCGAAGGCCTTGCGTTCCGCCTGCAGCAGGTCTAGCCGTTCTGTCGCCCGTTCAAGAACGATGCGTTGTGCCTCCTCTATCGGGACGAGGTCGCGGTCCTGCTGCTCGATCCGCGCCTTGCGTTCTATCGCCTGATCGCGTTGTGTGCCGTACAGACGCGCCCGCTCCCGGAGGCTGCTCAGATGGTGGCGTCGGTCGGTGAGGATTGCCCTGTCTCGGCCCAGTTGTCGTCGCGTGTCTTCCAGAGCGCGCGCTACCCCCGCAATCATCTCCTCCAGCGTATGTAGCTCAGAAGACTTCAGATCGAGCTGGGTGCGGCCAGACTCGAGTTTGTCAGTCAGAAGCTGTTCTTCCGCTCTTGACTCCGCTTCTTGCTGCAATAACGCCGAGCGCCGGCCCTGCAGATGCGTTGAGCGGTCCCGCCGCTC
>PQAQ01000198.1 GCA_003105305.1 Candidatus Methylomirabilota bacterium | reverse complement strand
GCATCGAATTGGCTTGACAGTTCTGGGATCAATCTGGTAGGGAAATAGCGCGTAATCCCCGCGCGCCATGGATGTATCCCGCACTGTTCTGTGCCCTTGTACGGTAATGATGCGAAAGGTCGGATCGCGTTGAGCGTTCTCGTCACGGCTTGTCCCATCAGAAGCGAACACGTCACCTGGAAAGCGCTTGAAGGTGAGAGTGTGCTCCTGAATCTCGATTCCGGCGTCTACTTCAGCCTTAATGAGACCGGAACCGCCGCCTGGGAGCTATTCGATGGTGCGACCTCGCTGACAACGATCGGCGAGGCCCTCAGCACCCGGTTCGACGTCTCGGCGGAACTGGCGCGGCAGGACCTTCTCGAGTTAACGCAGACCCTACTCACAGAAGGACTAGTGACGATCCGTGAAGACTCTTCGTCGTCTTCGGGAACTGCGCGATCCTGAGTCGTTCAGACTTTTTGGCTGGTCGCTTCTGACTATCTTCGCGGCGGCTTTCCTCGTGCGCACCAGAAGGCTGCCTTCGCTGCTGCGCTACCTTAGCCGCCCGACTCACACGGACGCCGGTCAAAAGGTCCGGCAGGAACCTGATCTTCGGTCGTTAGACCGGGTCCGGCGGTACAGCCATACGATCATCACGCGCCTGCTTCGTTCCCAGCACCCCTGTCTGCTTCGCTCTCTGGTTCTTTATCGCTACTGCCGGAAGCACGGCGTGCCCGCCGCGATCCACTACGGGGTAAGATCGGGTGCGGATGGGTTGGAAGGACATAGCTGGGTCACGCTTGACGGTACTCCCTTCGGCGAAACTGAGGAAGGATTGCGTCCGTATGTCGCCGTCTATTCGTACCCGACAGATGAGTCCGAAGCCGCCTCCCAACAGGCCCAATTCACAGCCGGTTGCCGACCATGACCGGGCAGCTCATCGAGGCAGGATGTCGCGCCATACCGGGCCTCAGTCGCTGGTACCTGGATCACCATGTCAGTATCAAGAGACTCGAAAAGCAGGTCCGACGCAGGTTAGGATTCCCCGCTCCCCCCGCCTCAGTCACGCTCCTCGTAACCTACGCCTGCAACTTCGGCTGCGACCACTGCGAATCGACCTCTCATCCCAAGGCCGAGTGGGGACTGCCGTTCGAAACGATCGCCCGGCTCATTCGGGAGATACGGGAGATGGGGGTCAAGACCCTGATCATCTCGGGAGGCGAACCGCTCATCCGTCCCGACCTGTTCGAGATCATCGAATTAGCCAATCAACAGGGCTTAAAGGTGCTCCTGTGCACGAACGGCAGCCTCGTAGAACAACAGGGGGACCGACTGGCACGCGCCAAACTGGATGGCGTATTTATGAGCGTCGATGGCCTTGAGGAGACCAATGATCAATTCCGGCGGCATCCGGGGGCCTTCAAGCAGACGTTTCATGCCCTTGAGCTGTTCCAGACGATGGGCATCCGGTACCGGATGGTCAATACGATGGTACATCCCGGCAATCTGCATGAAATGGAGGAGCTCGGCGACTGGATCATGGCCTCTGCGGCAACGATTTGGCGGATTGCGTTGGCCCTGCCGTCAGGGCGTGCCAAATGGCAGGATCGATTTTGCGCTACCGACGATCAGATCCGATGGATCTTGAGGTTTATCCGCGATCGACGTCAGCGATTTCCGGTCATGTTGAGTGAAGAGGTGGGATACGTTGGGCCTTGGGCCCTGGAGGTCCGGCCGAAGCCGTTCGCCTCCGGGGATGGGCTCAGCCATTTTGCCATCATGCCGACCGGGGATGTCATTGGTTCCAGTTGTCTCCACGACATCACCTATTCCGAGGGCAATATCAAGCAACAGGACCTCCAGACAATCTGGCGAACCGGCTTCAAGCGGTACCGAGAGCCGAGTCTGCCGGAGGACTGTCATGAGTGCCGTTATCTTCATGCCTGCGGAGGCGGCGTATATGCCATGCGCGTAGGCGACCGTCACTGTCTGAAACGACTCTGGGAAGAGGGGGGCCAATGAAGGAAATCCAGGAACAGCACGTCGGTGAGACCGACCCGAAACAGCCCTACACGAAGCCGACGCTCACGAAGCACAAACCGCTGCGGGATATTACGGCAGCCGCCCCAAGCGGTCAGCCTGGGTAACAATCCGAGTCAGCCCGTGGAAGTGCGTGGGTCAGGTGCGCTGAAGGGGTATCACTGAAAAGATGGTGTGGCCCTTCACGTCTGTATCTGTAATAGTGGGACGCTGGGAATGCGCGTAGGCGATCGTCACGGCGTGAAACTTCTTTGAGAAGGAGGAGACCAATGAGGGACATCCAGGAACAGCACGTCGGTGAGACCGACCCGAAACAGCCCTACACGAAGCCGACGCTCACGAAGCACAAACCGCTGCGGGATATTACGGCAGATAGCTCACCGATCTAGACTTAGCCGGTGAGGTTATCCGAAAGATGAACAGCATGGTGACGCAGACGTTTGATCTGTACGGTATCGGCGTTCAGGTGGAGACGGATATCCCATTGCTCGGCGCCGGGATTGGTGAACTGCTGCGCCGGTTTGCCAAGCATGCTGTGTCGGACAGTCGGCTGCTGCGGTTTACTTACAGAGCCAGCGGAAAGGTCCCAGACCACTTTTCGAACGGGCCATCAGGCGCAGGCGGATCATTGCTGTTTTCAACCTCCTGGAAGAACGCCTTTGATCTTGCCGATCGGCTGGGCATCGACTGGGATGTCTATGCCGGAAACGGCGGGCTGCTGCTGGATTATCATCAGCGCGGCCGGCTGTGGTTGGACACATCAGGGGAACGGTTGGAGGGAGCGCTGACCGATCCGATAGCGTTACACCACGCGCTGCTCCCCAGCATCTTCTTCTTTTTCCCGTTTGCGCAACTGTTGGCCCGGCGCGGGCTCCACGTGGTGCATGCGGCAGCCTTGGAACGAAACGGCCGCGGGGTACTGATCCCCGGGATCAGTGGAAGCGGCAAGAGCACCTGCTGCGTCTCCCTGATGCGGGCCGGATATCGCTGCCTCTCGGACGACAAACCGTTCCTGCGACAGAATGGAAGCAACATCGAACTGCTCCCATTTCCCGAAATGATCGACGTCACCGATCAGTCCGTCGCCTTCTTTCCGGAGCTCTGCAGCGCGGGATCAGCTCTTGAGTCCGGCTTCCGGAAGAAGCGATTCTGCGCCGAGACGCTGTACCCGGGTTCTACGGCCGACGCTGCAGTGCCCAGCCTCGTCCTTTTTCCGAACATTAGTGGCGAGCCGACAAGCAGAGTCGAGGCGCTTTCAAAAGCGCAGACACTCCAGATGCTCCTGCCGCACAGTCTACTTTGTTTTGACCGAGCGGTCTCGGCGCGCCATTTCGAACTACTCGGGTGTCTCGTGGAAACGACGACCTGCTATCGTCTACATTTCGGCCGTGATGTCCTGGACCTCCCGCGCCTGGTCGATCGGCTCCTGGAATGAACCGTTTCCGGGATCAGGAGGCTCTTCTGAGCATGCTCCGAGCCTCGCTTCATGAGGAGCCGTTTCCCGCCGCCCCGATCTGTTCCTCCCTGGACTGGCACTTGCTTCAGCGATTGGTTCACCATCACCGAGTCGGCCCCCTCCTTTCATACGGTCTTTACCGAGCACGATTCGGCGGCATACCGAACGGGATACGTTCGAAATGGGAGGCACAACGTCGAGAGGCGATCGCGACCGGCCTATACCACCTGCAGGCGCTGGAGGAGTTAGCAACACGTTTCGATGCCCAAGCCATCCCTTTTATCCTCCTCAAGGGTGAGGCCCTTTCGAAGACATGCTATCCGGACGAGGGGCTGCGCCCTTACAACGACATTGATCTCCTGATTAAAGAGGACTCTTACGAGGCGGCAAGAACCGTACTCACAGCGGCCGGTTTTCAGCCGCGATACCCGCATCTTGAATCGGAGAAGCGCAAGCTGTTCGGAGAGTTTGAGTTTGATCGGCAGGGTCCGCGGTTACTAACAGTGGACCTGCATTGGGATACCCTGATGGTCTCCTGGAAACCGCCGTCTCTCCTGGGTGAGACACTTGCATGGGACTGCCCTGATCGGATTTACGTCGGCACACAAATCATCCGGGTTCTCGGCGGCGAGATCCTCCTGCTTTTCCTCTGCGTCCACCTCGCCTTTCACCATGTGTTTGATGGATTGATTCTTCTGTGCGATCTGTTTCTGGCCCTCAAACGTGATGGCGACCGTATCGACTGGGATCGTTTCCTGCAGATGGCCCATCGCTATCAGTGTCGCCAGGCCGCCTACTATGCGCTAACCAGCGTACAATCGCTCTTGGGCGCGCACGTCCCGACGCTCGTCCTGAATCAACTGCGACCGCCGGCCAAAGTCCGGCTGCTCATGCCGACAGAACGGCTGCTCGTACGCGACAGAGCGGTCCCGCAGATACTGGAGCGCTATATCAAGTTTCTCCTGATTGATTACGAAACAGACCGCATGCGGGCGGCGTGGAGTTGGTGGCAATCCAGCAAGCCGTGGATGATGACGCGGGGCGGCCGCAGACATCACGCAGGAGCCGGCCCTTCTTGACCTGCGGTAGAAGTGGGGATGGAGAACCCTACGATATCCTCGCCCCCGTCTACTCCAATCACGTTACCGGTCATCCAGTAGGTCTCCGGACGGCTTAAGATCACTAGCGCTGCAGCAACGTCCTCGGGTGTAGTGAGCCGTCCCGAAGGATTGAGCCCTCGCGCAGTCTCTACGATCTCCTCGTTCCCGGGGATCTTTCGAAGCGCCGGGGTATCGGTGACCCCCGCGCGGATGGTATTTGCCGTAATCCCCAAAGGGGCCAGCTCCATCGCGAGTTGTCGGACGTGCGACTCTAGCGCCGCCTTGGCCGCCGACACGGCCCCATAGCCGGACCAGACCCGTGTCCCGCCGGAGCTGGTCATCGCGTACACTCGTCCACCGCGAACCATCAACTTTCGCATCACCAGCTCCTGAACCCAATAGACCAGGCTGTGGGCCATCACATCCAGCGTCATATCCATCTGGGCTTGGGTGATGGCATCTTTGGGCGACGGGGCCAGGAACGGCTTCAAGGTTCCGAAGGCAAGGGAGTGCAGAGCCACCTTTATCGAGGACGGCTCCCCTCGGTCGGTCAGGATCTTTTCCATCTGATCCAGGACCTCGCGCCGCTTCTCCGGATCGGAGGCGTTCACGTTGAAGAACACCGCCTCCCGTCCCGCATGTTTGATCTGCGCAGTAATCCGGTCAACATTCGGCATGGTAGCTCTGCGGTCCAGATGGACGCCGAAGATATGCATTCCCGCCTTCGCCAGGGCAAGGGAGGCGGCCTCACCGAACCCGCTGGAGGCCCCCAGGATCAGGGCCCACCCCTGCAGCTCATGACTCTTCGCTGCTGTTGTCATGCCGCCCTCTGCGCAGCCGCACCCGGCATAGTTTGGTCCGAATGGCATGATGCGTCATGCCCGCTCGAACCTACCAGGCCCAGCTGGTACATGAGCCCAAGAAAGTCATGCTGCGCCCACCGCTCCGCGATCTTTCCGTTCTCAAACCGGTAAATGACAATGCCATCCATCGCCAGCCGTTTTCCAGTCGGTGGAACACCCAGGAGTTCGCCTGTGTGCACTCCGGCCGCAGTCATTCGGACCACCACGAAGTCTCCCTCGGCAATCAGCTCATGGATGACGGGGCTACCCTCCGGCGCTGCCGACGCAAAAGTCCTGAACGTCTGCTTAATCGCTTCAAGTCCAGGCGCCAGATCGGGGATCGGGGGTGGATCGTGGTAGACAAAATTCGGAGAGAAAAACTCATCCATCGCCGAGAATTTGAACCCCTCAGCGTAGAGGCGGCGTACCAGTTGCTTATGGTCTTCTGTCGACATTTTCGACCTCCTTCACCGCGGTGGACGAAACGACGAGTTGCGCCCATTTCAGGCCTGACCGGCTATTGTGGATCAGTCACACAAAAAGTCATGAGCAGGTTAAAGACTAAGTGTAGTCTAAAGGCAACACGTTGACAACACGTATTCACATAGTTATGATGGTCACCGTTCGATTCGACGAAACACACATTCTTCCGCCTATGTACCGCGCGATGCGCGGTCCGGGCAGGCACTGGAGGACACAATGATTGTCGTCGCCAATAGGGTACCGGTCACAAAGGGGTACGAAAGCGCGTTCGAGAAGCGGTTCGACGACCGGCTGAAGGTTGTTGAGCGCAGGCCGGGATTTATCCGAAATGAGATCCTGCGGCCTATTGTGGGCGATTACTACATCCTGATGACTCATTGGGAGAGCCGGGAGGACTTCGAGGCCTGGACTCAGAGCGAAGAGTTCAAAGAGGTCCACAAGAATATGGCGCCGAAGGAGATGTGCCCCGGCCCCAACGGCTTTGAGATTCACGAGGTCATCCTGGTGTCGGAGAAACAGCCGTAAAAAGAGTTCGGTGGGGGAGCAGTCAGGCCAGGGGCTGATATTGCAGCTCGTAGAGCCGGCTGTACAAACCGCCATAAGCGAGGAGTTCCTGATGAGTCCCCTCCTCGCGGATGCGTCCCTTGTGCAGGACGATGATTCGATCGACAAACTGGATGGTCGAGAGCCGGTGGGCAATAATCAGGGCGGTCCGCCCCAGCAACAGCGTTTTTAAGGCATCCTGGATCAGCAGCTCTGTCGCCGTGTCTACCGAACTGGTCGCCTCGTCCAGAATCAGGATCGGTCGGTCGAACGCGAGGGCTCTGGCAAATGAGAGGAGCTGGCGCTCTCCCTGTGAAAGCGTCGAGCCCCGCTCCTCTACGACGGCCTGGAAGCCGCCCGGCAGCCGTTCGATAAAGTCGTGGGCGTGAACGCGCTGCGCCGCTTCAGCAATCCGCTCCCCGGAGATGGCCGCGTCGCCGAGGCTGATGTTGCGGGCGATATCGCCGGAAAAGAGAAAGACGTCCTGCAACACCAATCCCATCTGCCGACGTAACGACCGCTTGTCCCATTCCCTTACGTCGATCCCGTCGATCCGGATACTCCCGCGCTCGACATCGTAGAACCGGCAGAGGGCCGAGATGATCGAGGTCTTGCCGGCGCCAGTCGCACCGACAAGCGCAACCTTTTCGCCGGGAGCCACTCGAAACGAGATCTCTTTAAGGATCGGTTCACCGGCGGTATAGGACAGCCAGACATCCCTGAACTCGATCTCGCCGCGCAGGGGAACGGGGTGGGTGGGCAGAGCAGGCTCCACCAGCGACTCCTGCACGTCAAGCAGCTTGAACACCCGTTCGCTGGAGGCCATGGCCGCTTGCAGGATATTGTACTTCTCCGCCAGATCCCGGATAGGCGCGAACAGGCGATGAACGTACTGGACAAAGGCGACGACCACGCCGGGGAGGACCCGGCCATCAAGGATCATGCCGCCGCCCGCCCACAGCACGAGACCCACAGAGATGGCGCTGAACAGCTCGATGGACGGAAAGAAGACCGCATTGTACTGAATGCTCTTGAGCAGCACGTCCCGATGCTGAGTGTTGATCTCTTGGAACTTCTTGAAGTGACGCACTTCCTGGCCGAAGGCCTGGACCGTCGCCATCCCCGAGATGCTTTCCTGCAAGTAGGCGTTCATCCGAGCCAGAATGCGCCGGCTGTCGCGGTAGTTGTCGCGCGCCCGCCTGCGATAGGCGGCCGTCGCCCGCAGCATGAACGGGAAGGTGGCGAATGAGATCAGCGCCAGTCGCCAATCCAACGCCAACATGGCGGCCGCCACGCCCAGCAGCGTCAACAGGTCGCCCAGCAGCGCCACAACCCCAGAACCGAACAGCTCGTTCAACGTCTCGATGTCGTTGATAACCCTGGTCATCAGCCGCCCGACTGGATTCTTGTCGAAGAAGGCGAGATCCTGCCG
>PQAQ01000197.1 GCA_003105305.1 Candidatus Methylomirabilota bacterium | reverse complement strand
CGACCTGCAGGATACCTCGACGGCTCACGCGGTCGAGGTATCCTGGCGAGGAGGACGGCGGGCGAGCCGAATCGCTTCAATGCCGCACAGGATCAGACCGGCAACCAGGATGACGCCGCCCAGTGATGCCCACCAGCCAATCTCCGCGCCTGGCGCCGGCTGCAGCGCATAGCGGCGTGGCACCCCCTGTGCGCCTGCGAGATACCACCCAAACAGCAGCCATGCGCCTCCGCCGAACACCCCTAGCCCGATCAGTGCTCGGACCGCTCGCGATGACGTGGCGCCGCTTCGCTCCTCCAGATAATGAAAGACCCAGCCAAGCACGAAGAGCAGCGCCCCCTCCAGCAGGTAGGTATGGAAATGGGCGACGACCCAGAGTGTGTTGTGGAAGTAGATATTGAAGGCTACCGTCGCATCCAGGAGCGCGCCAATACCCCCCACTGTCCATCCGATCATCCCCACGTAGAGGAACATCGAACCCAGTGTCCACCGAAACCCGGAGCGGTAGACGAGGAGCGCGCCGCCGAATATCGTGACGACCGCAGGCGGAAACGCTGCCAGGTACGAGGCGGCCTGGCCGATGTATTGCACCACGCGTGGCTGAGCGAAGTCCATATACAGGTGATGGAAATACGCCAGCGCGACAAACGCCAGGGTTGACCACCACGCGACCGCCAGCACCGCCGATGTGTGCCAGTGTCGGTGGTGTGTGTATCGAGGCAGCGCGACGTAAACCCCCGCCAACGGCATATAGATTGTCAGATTAGCCAGCGTGTGGCCGAAAATGTAGGTTAGATTTTTCACCCAGAGCGGGTCAAGCGGTAGCGTCGGGTCCAGCCAGCGCACGAAGAGCGCTACCCCGACCAGCATACCGGCGGACCCAGCGAGCAGCCCGTCTATGGCTGCGACCAGGACCGCAAACGCCTGTGGCGGCGGGGGCGTTCGGCCGCTTTCAGCAAATTTCGAAGGCGACCATACAAGATCCCAGGCAAACGCACCACGAAGCCCGCCATACCGTGTCAGTGCGCCTCCCAACATCTGCAGGCACCAGAGCGTCCAACCCAGCACAACGCACGCAATGCCGGAAAGAAAGGCGCCGGTCGCCCATGAAGGCCAAAATGTTCCGACAAACGGGAGCGGATAGAGAAAGGTCCAGGCCGCGGCGAAGCCGCCGACAAGCACACTGATGGCGACAAGTACAGCGCCAATCAGGATGAGCGCGCAAGCAATAATCGCGGTTGTCGCATTCAGCGGCGCCTCGCGCGTAAAGAGGTACCAGAGGAGCCCCATTCCGCATAGCGCCATGCCGACCATCATGGCGGCTCCATGAAGAGTCATCAGTCTGTAGAACAGCCCGGCGTCGAACTGGTGCATCCCTCCCTGCGCCATACGCATCCCTAATCCGACGACAATCATCGCGCCGATCAATAACAGGCCGGAGCCGATATAGAGCCACATGATGCGTCTGGCGGTCCGATCTGATTTCGAATCGTGATGGGTCGCCCTGTCAAGTATCTCTATCGTGTGAGATATCATCGCACCTCAAAGGTCGCGCGCATGAGGTGGTGGGCGATGCCGCAATATTCCATGCAGAGGACCGTATACTGGCCGGGCTTTTTGAATACGAGTGGAAGCGAGTTGGTGTAACCGGGCATTGCCTGCACCTGCCCCGTGATCCGTCCGTCCGGATCGTAGATGCCAACCCCGTGATTGACGTCGGTAGCCGTCACATCCAGAACGATCGGGGTGTCGAGGGGCAGCACCGGCGGCATCACAAAGGCGAACTGCAACGCAGTGACAGGGTAGTGCTGCGATGAAGCCGCCTGCGAACGGTGTCGATAGGGGAAGGCCGGCAGCGACAGTAGAAACCCCACGATGGCGATAGCAGCCAGTCCGCGGAACCAGACCCCTCGTAACTTATATCCGCGCCTCTGGACATCCGCTTGTTCAACAGTCGACCCATGCGCAGCGAACGCAACAGCCAGTAACGCACAGATTGCCACTGCCGCCAGCACAAGAAAGACACCGAATACCGTTAACTCAGGGGTCAAACGCATCAATCATCTGGCTCCGCGCCGGCGCGTTCCAACACTGGAAGGCCACACTGAACAGGGAAGATCAAAGGCCCACCCTTGTAGGTCTTTAATCCTCTTGTGGGTATGGAAGGTACGAGTGCGGCTGCGTTACTTCTGCGGTTCGCTGAAGACCCACTTCGCGAACAGAAAAAGTCCGATGAGTCCAGCGAGCCCGGCGATAGCCCCCAGTGGGGTCGTAAGGATATTGATCACCACCTGCGACATTCCTGCCATCTGACATTATCTCCTTTGTACTGCAACTGTTAACCGGCCGCCACCGAAGCGATACGCCCCAGCAGGCCACGGTCCTGTCACCCCCGGCTACGCGCCGTGCGTTGGTCTTATCAATACACGAACTACTCCGGCATTGTCAAGCGCGAAAGTCCGGCGCACCATCATCGTTGGTCCGGCCATCACGTGAGTGCGATAGAAGCCGGATTGGACGTCATCGAGACGAGGCGGGTGGCGTAGAAGACGGCCTCGACGGGCCGAACTGGTAAACGATCTCACCAGGTTTTACCAGGCCAAGATCGTCACGAGCAATCACTTCGACCCGACCAGGATTATCGGCAAAGGCCCGAATCTCCCTGGCGAGATTCTCGTTGTCCTGTTTGAGTTGCGCAATCTCCTGTTGAAGGTCGTTTCTCGTCTTGTTCATCCGAAAGACCTTGACAAGGCTTTTCTTTCCAACGACAGACGAGACCGCGATGACGATGGCCAATATGGCGATTACGGCGAGCCACCGTCTGCGGGCGTTTTTTCTCGCCTCGCTTTCTTCCTGCGCGCCGGTGATCATCGGTCCCATACGCATCTTCACTTCCCTGCGGGTCGTCAGATTCCGAGGAGTACCCGCGCCGCTGCCGTCAATTCCTCGATCTGCGCCTCGGAATGCGCGTCCAGATAGAGACGCACGACCGGCTCTGTTCCGGAAGACCGCACGAGTACCCAACTGCCGTCATCGAGCAATAGCTTCGTGCCGTCCAGCCGGTTCACCCCCACGACGGCGAGTCCCGCTATCTGTGTTGGCAGATCGCTCAGGCGCTCCGCCAGACGTTCCTGCTGCTCCGGTGTAAGATAGAGATTCACGCGACGGGCGCAGATCGCGCTCCCCACCTCGGCATAGAGCACATCAAGCAGACTCCGGACGCTGCGACCCTCGGCCATGGCGATCATTTCTGTCACTAAGAGGGCGGCAAGGATGCCATCCTTTTCCGGTACGTGTCCCAGAATCGACAGTCCGGCGCTTTCCTCTCCACAGAGCGCAACCCTGCCCTGAGCAATCAGTTCGCCAAGGTATTTGAATCCGACCTTGGTTTCATATACGGGGATCCCCTGTTGTCGGGCCACCGCATCCACCAGATGGCTGGTGGCGACCGATCGAGCGACTCCCATACGCCACCCTCGGGTTGCGACCAGGTGTTTCAGAAGCAGCGCCAGGATATAGTTAGGCTCAATAAAACGGCCGTCGCGGTCGATGATGCCGTATCGATCGGCATCGCCGTCAGTGGCCAACCCGAGCTGACATCCGCCTGACCTCACGACTGCCGCAAGTTCCTGAAGGTTCGCGTTCGAGGGATCGGGCGCCGCGCCGCCGAAGGCGGGATTTCTGGCGCCGTGGAGTGTCTGCACGCCGCATCCGGCCTCGCGCAGGATCTCGTCCAGGTAGCCCGCGGCGGTTCCGTAGAGCGGGTCAACCGCGATCTTCAGACGTGCGGCAGCAATCGCGCGCAGATCCACCAACTCCCGCAGCCGGTTCAGGTACGTTGGTCGCGGATCAATCCGCGCCACAAGGCCCTTGGCCTCCAGCTCTTCGAGCGGCGGATACAGGGGTTCAGGCTGTATCGACAGTTCCTGCACCCTCTTTTCGATTCGGTCGGTAACTGTCGGAAGGACCGGCCCTCCGGAAGGACCGGAGAATTTGAGCCCGTTGTATTCCGGCGGGTTGTGGCTGGCCGTAATATTCAGGCCGCCTGCGGCGCCGCGGCGAATCACTTCGTACGCGATCACCGGCGTCGGCGCATCCCGGTCGGTCAGCCAGACCCGCACACCGTGAGTCGCCAGCACTGTGGCCGCCTCGGCCGCGAAGGCCTCCGAGAGAAAACGCGTGTCATATCCTACGACGACCTGGGGTCGATCGGC
>PQAQ01000196.1 GCA_003105305.1 Candidatus Methylomirabilota bacterium | reverse complement strand
TGACCCAGCTCGCCGCCTACCTGGCCGAGCAGGTGGCCCCGCACCTTCTCCATGACGTCTGTCGGGCCGCTCAGCTCTGTAAGGCCGACCTGGTCACCACAATGGTCAAGGAGTTTCCGAGCTTACAAGGGGTGATGGGCCGCGAATATGCTCAGCTTTCCGGAGAACTCCCCGCTGTGGCTCAGGCGATTGAGGAACATTATCTCCCCCGCTTTGCCGGCGACAGACTGCCGGCATCGTTGGTCGGCACCCTGGTAGGTCTGGCGGATCGACTCGATACCATCTGCGGCTGCTTCGGGATTGGGCTCATACCGAGCGGATCGGAAGATCCCTATGCCCTCCGTCGCCACGGCCAAGGGGTCGTACAGATCCTGCTCAACGCCGGCATTGATCTACCGCTTTCGCAGCCGATCACAAGGAGCCTGGAGCTGTTCGGCGATCGGTTGACGGCGCCGCGCGAGCGTGTCGCCTCTGAGGTGTTGGAGTTTCTCGCGGCCAGACTGCAGGCGGTCCTGACGGAACGAGGCGTACCCGGCGACCTCGTCGAGGCCGCCCTCTCGGTCGACGCTGAACGGGTCGCTGATGCCGGCAAACGCGCTGAAGCCCTGGCCGCCTTCAGGCGAGAGGCCGATTTTATTGAGCTGGCGGCCGCCTTCAAGCGGGTCATCAGAATCCTGCCCAAAGACTTCTCGAAACCGGTTGATCCGCGTCGATTTGTAAGCGGCGCGGAGCGGGCGCTCCACGGCGAGGCAACTACGCTGCGGGCGGAGACCGCGCACCTGATACAAGCCGGCGACTACGTGCGAGCCCTGCAACTGATCGCCGCGATTCGCCCTATTGTGGACATGTTCTTCGAAGAGGTGTTGGTGATGGCGGAAGATCGCGATCTGCAGGACAACCGCTTGGCTATCTTGAGGGAGGTCGCAGATCTGTTTTGCGGAATCGCGAATTTCAGCAAGGTTGCGGCCTCATAATCCCTCAGCTATCACCATTCAGCTCACAGCTACAGTTGATGACTGAAGAGCCGTAATGTGTAAGGTGCGATGATGGACGCAGAGATCTTGGAGCGGATCAACCGGGGAATCATCCTCAGGACCGGGGCCTATCTGACGAACGACCACTTTGTGTTGCCATCAGGGCGCCACGCCCAAGAGTATGTGGAGAAGGCGTTGGCTACCACCGAGCCGGCCTTTACGGAAGGGCTGGGGGACGTCATTGCAAAGCATTTCGCGGAGGATCCGGTCGATCTGGTCCTGACTACCGGTTACGGCGCATCGCTGCTGGGTCATTGCGTCGCGCGCGCTCATCCCCTGCGGCCTCGCTTTATCTATGCCAACAAGCAGCGCAATGGGTCCGGCGCCAGTAAGGTCGTACTACCAAGAGAGTTCCGGCAATACTTCGTCGGCAACCCCCGGGTACTGATCGTCGAAGATATTGTCACCACCGGTGAGACGGTCAAGGAACTGATTAAGCTGGTTAAATCATTAGGCGGAACGGTGGTTGGAATCGGAGCGCTCTGGCGACGGGTCCGAAGGGTGAATTTCAAATTCCCATTTTTCACGCTGGTCGATCGGGAATTCCCAACGTACACCCCGAAGAATTGCCCGATGTGTCGCAGGGGGATGCCGATCAATCAGGAGTTTCTATCGGGACTCGGTCCACAGAAAGCTCGCCGAGCGAGGCCCCGCGGCAACTGACGATCGCGCCGCACATCAATCGCCTCGCGAAGCGCTTTCCGTCGGTAGAGACGGTGACTGTCGAGTGGAAAGAGCGTCATCGACCCGGAGAGGGGCCGACGCCATCATCGGAATGAATGAGGCAAAGCGCAGAATAGCTACAACCTATAGGAGATCCCTATGATCAAACGACTCAGGCATGTGCCGGTTTACGTCGGACTGGCCGTTTTCGCAATCCTCTCACCTGCCATAGCAAGAGCGGAGGTCGCTCAACAGATTGCGCTTGGGCGAGAGACCGAGCTTATTGCTATCCGCACCATGGCCTTTGCGGGTCCGGATGGTCCCCCGGCAGCAGGTGAACAGAGATCACAATCGACCATCCATCCCGAAGAAGGATTCCAGTTTGGAACATGGCATTTGGGAGTAAAGACCGGCTATGCCGACACCGTCAAGGTGTTCGCGAATAGGCACCCCGATGTTCAATTTGTCCCGGTGTTCTTCCAGATCGGTTACACGGTCACCGATGTCCATGGCCCCTTCCCGGTTCGCGGGAGCCTGGAGGTAATCTTTGAGCCGACCCTCCTCTTTGTCGCACGCCCCGAAACAGAGGTTGGGGGAGGGGCAAACCTCCTCTTCCGCTATAATTTCGTGACGGGCACTCGGTGGGTGCCGTTCTTCGAGGTCGGCGTCGGTATCGTCGACGTGGATCTGCACTCCCCGCGGGATCTCAACAGCGAATTCAACTTTACCATTCTCGGCGGACCTGGAATCAATTACTTCGTGACCGATAACCTGGCTGTTCTGGGGCAGGTGGGCCTTCATCACATCTCGAATGCAGGCCGCCGAAGCCCCAACGTCGGCGTCAATTCGGTGATGGGTCTGTTGGGGGTCTCGTATTACTTCTGAGTCCTACTCTTTACTGCCGCCGCGAACCCATTTGTTGGGTGTGCCTTCGAGCGGAGAACTTTCATCTGGCCGCCAGAGCGCCGACTGCTCGATCCGCTTGGCAAGAGCGAAGTCTTTCTCGGTGATCCCTCCGGCTGCATGGGTCCTGAGCTTCACCCAGACCTTGCCCCACGTAACCTCCAGGTCAGGGTGATGCCAGGCAGCCTCAGACAGAAAGGCGATCGTATTGACCAGCATGAGGGTGGTCGGCCACCCATCGGTATTATACTTTCGCCTGATCCATCGCCCCTCCAGATACCATCCTGGCAGCTCCTGCTCCAGACGCTTCACTACGTCCTCATCCGAGATGACCGGGTACCCCTTTTCTTTTGACATGGCCTCCCCCTTTTTTTGAACAGATAATACATCGCCCTTAGTCGAAAGATAGGATAAGGGCTCTCGCCCGGCAAGTGAATTGCGAGGTTGCGTCAAGCCGATCATCGCCAATCCGGCATCAGACGTTTATAAAAAGAAAACGCCCCGGCGTTAGGGTAACCGCCGGAGCGTCTGCCGTTTTCTTTGCTTTAGCGAAACGGATTTAGTAAAGGCCTGCCTGCCGCGCCTCTCTCTTAATGGTGTATCTGCCGGTGCTTGACACCTTCGTAGCGAGTGCCGGCGATCTCCTTCAGGCGCTTCAGATCGTGTCGCGCCTCCATCCATCGCACCCCTCCGGAGACAGAGCGCATCATGAGGGAGGTTGTCCGCGCATAGCCTCCTGTATAGCGGACCCCTCGAAGCAATTCGCCGTCGGTGACCCCCGTAACAGCGACAAACACGTTGTTTCCCTTGCAGAGATCATCAGCGGTCAGAATGCGATCCAAATCGTGACCTTCGGCCTCGAGAATCCGCCGTTCCTGTTCATCTCTCGGCCAGAACCGACATTGCATCTGACCACCCAAACACTTCAACGCGCAAGCAATGAGCACCGCTTCCGGCGCGCCCCCGATCCCCATGAGCACATCGATCCCGGTGTCCTCCTCCATGGCCGCCATCATCCCCGGAGCAACGTCACCCTCACTGATCAGCTTGATCCTGGCTCCGGCCTCTTTCACCTCTTTGATGAGGCGTTCATGGCGCGGCCGGTCGAGCATCACCACCGTGAGATCATCAACCTCCCGGCCCTCAGCCTGAGCGACCCGTTGCAGGTTCTCCTTGACGGGAGCATTGATATCGATCGCCCCTGCGGCTCGAGGCCCGACGACAATCTTGTCCATGTAGCCAACTTGAGTAGAAAACAGTGTATGCCGATCGGCAAGCGCCGCCACAGAGATCGCGCCAGGACGACCGTTAGCCACGAGCGTGACGCCATCAATCGGATCGACCGCGACGTCAAGAGCCGGGGTAGAGCCGGTGCCGACTCGCTCGCCGACCTGCAGCATAGGGACCGGGCCTTTCTGCCCCTCTCCAATCACGACGGTACCGTCGATTTCCAACGAGCTTAGCGCATAGCGCATCGCGTCAACGGCCGCCTGGTCGGCGCTGTCGCGGTCGCGCCTGCCCATCAGACGAGCTGCCGCCAAGGCCGCAGCCTCAGTCACCCTGCTGAGCTCGAGTGCCAGATTTCGATCCATTAGCTCAGTCATAGTATGGTCTCCCTCCCCCGACTAGGGCATAGGGTAGAGGGTAGAGGGTAGAGGGTAGAGATCCCCTTGTTCCTTTGGCCTTCACCCTGCACCTTCTGCTACACCCTGTTCTGTTTTAAGCCCTTATCTCTATACCATAAACCCTTGTACCCCTTACCCCGTTTTTTATGCCAGGAGTTCCATCGCTCGAGCCACGATATGCTCAGTCGTAAAGCCGAATTGCTGCATAAGAACCTGATACGGAGCGGACGCTCCGAATCGCGTCATGCCGATCACGCCTCCACGCAGACCGGTATAACGGTGCCATCCGTGCGGAGATCCGGTCTCGATGGCAAGGCGGGCGGTCACTGTCGGGGGAAGCACCTCGTCACGATAGGCCTGAGGCTGCCGATCAAACAGTTCCCAACTCGGCATACTGACGACACGAGCCGGGATCCCTTCATCGACCAGCCGCCCCCATGCCTCCAGGGCCAGGTGCACCTCTGAGCCGGTCCCAATAAGGATAACGCGCGGACGACCTTGATCGGCATCAGCCAGGATGTACGCGCCCTTCAGGAGCAGTTCGGCGGGCGGGAATTTCGTCCGGTCGAGGGTCGGAAGCTTCTGTCGGGTAAGGGCCAGCACTACAGGCCCGTTACGGTGTTCCAATGCAGCGCGCCAGGCGACCGCCGTTTCCGTCGCGTCGGCCGGGCGGATGACGGTAAGGTTCGGCATGGCTCGGAGCGAAGACAGATGTTCAATCGGCTGGTGGGTAGGACCATCTTCGCCCAATCCGATACTGTCGTGGGTGAAGACATAGATCACGTGGATGTGCGACAGCGCAGCAACCCGGATGGCCGGCCGCATATAGTCTGAAAAGACCAGGAAGGTCCCCGCATACGGGATTACCCCCCGGTGGAGCGCCATGCCGTTCAGGATCGAACCCATCGCATGCTCCCGAATACCGAAGTGAAGGTTCCGGCCTCCAGGGCTCGACTTCTGGAAATCACCTTCACCTTTCAGGTACGTGTTGTTCGATGGGGTCAGATCGGCAGAACCGCCGATAAGGGTCGGGATCGATGAGGCAATCGCATTGAGCACCTTCCCCGAGGCCTCACGGGTGGCCAGTCCCCCCCCGGCAGGGGTGAAGGTCGGAATCTTCTCCGCCCAGCCGTCCGGGAGTTGCCCGCTCATCACCGTGTTCCACTCTCCGGCGAGTTCAGGATACGCGGCTGCATAGGCATCGAACTGCGCCTGCCACTCCGCTTCCCAGTCGCGACCCCGCTGTACGGCTTCCCGAAAGTGGGTCAGGGCCTCATCAGGGACATAAAATGTGGGCTCAAGCGGCCAGTCCAACGCCTCCTTTGTCAGCCGTATCTCCTCGTCTCCCAGGGGCGACCCGTGCGCCTCAGCCGTATCCTGTTTATTCGGACTACCGTAGGCAATGTGGGTCCTGGCAATAATCAGCGATGGACGCCCGTGTTCAGCCTGCGCCGCACTGAGCGCATCTTTGATCGCCTGGACGTCATTTCCATCCGCCCGCTGGACATGCCATCCGTAGGCCTCAAAGCGCTGTCCGGCGTTTTCGGTAAAGGCTATATCGGTGCTGCCGTCGATGGTGATCCGGTTGTCGTCGTACAGATAGATGAGCTTGCCCAGACCGAGGTGCCCGGCGAGCGACGCCGCCTCGGAAGAGATCCCCTCCATAAGGTCCCCATCGCTGACAATGGCATACACATAGTGGTCAACAATCGGATATCCCGGCCGGTTAAAGCGATGCGCCAAAAATCGCTCGGCAATCGCCATCCCAACTCCGTTGCCGAAGCCCTGGCCAAGAGGACCCGTCGTTGTCTCCACGCCGGGCGTCATACCATATTCTGAATGTCCGGGAGTTCGGCTGCCCCATTGACGGAATTGCTTCAGTTCATCGAGGGACAGGTCGTAGCCGGTCAGGTGAAGGAGGCAATACAACAGCATACATCCATGGCCCGGTGAAAGAATGAATCGATCTCGATTCGGCCACGAGGGATGCGTCGGATTGTGCCTGAGCATCTGCGTCCAAAGGGTATAGGCCATAGCAGCCGCCCCCATCGGCAGACCCGGATGCCCAGAGTTCGCCTTCTGCACCCCATCCATCGCCAGTGTTCGGATGGTGTTGATACACAACTGGTCGAGCGATTCGTGAACGTTTTTCACTGATCCCCCCTATGTTGAGGGTGTAGGGTTCAGGGTGTAGGGTATAGTCCGATCTCGGCTTCTCGCTTTCGCACCCTCTACCCTACTATACCCTACCCTGTCTTTGAGCCTCTACCCTATGATGGCCTTGCGTCCTTCGCAATGCCCCAGAGCCGTTGCTGGTCACGTTTGAGATCTTGAGCGGCTACGTAGGCAGCCAGGTCGGCCATCCGACACGAATATCCCCATTCGTTGTCGTACCACGCCACGACCTTCACAATCCGATCCTTTAGAACAAGCGTCATCAGGGAATCCACAATCGATGAATGTGGATTCCCCTTGAAGTCCATTGAGACCAGCGGCCGGTCGCACACCTCCAGGATCCCGCGCAGCCGTCCCTGTGTTGCGGCTCGGAACGCGGCATTCACCGTCTCAGGGGTGACGTCGCAACCGAGTTGCGCGACTAGGTCAATGACGGACACCGTGGGCGTCGGCACCCGGTAGGCCATGCCATTGAAGCGACCGGCGAGTTCCGGGATCACCTTCACGAGAGCCCGCGCGGCGCCGGTATCGGTCGGAATGATGTTGAGGGCGGCAGCCCGAGACTCCCTCACGTCATCCGCCCCACGATCGTGWATGGCTTGGGAGTTGGTGTAACTGTGCACCGTGCTCATGAATCCCCATTCGATCCCGAACACGTCGAGGAGCACCTTCGCCACAGGCGCGAGGCAATTAGTGGTGCATGACCCGTTCGAAATGATCCGGTGTTGCCCGGGATCGTATCGCTCCTCATTGACTCCCAGCACAATCGTCAGATCCTCACCCTTCCCTGGGGCGGAGATCAGCACTCGTTTCGCCCCCGCCGCGAGATGCTTTTCGGCCTCTGGCCGAGTGGTCCCACGACCGCTGCATTCCAGCACGATGTCGGCCCCGACATCCGACCAGTCCAGTTTAGTCCAATCGCGCTCCCGGAAGACCGTAATCCGCTTTCCATCGACCCGCATGCTACCCTCGTCACTTTCGATCTTTGCGGGAAAGGAACCGTAGTTCGAGTCGAATTCCAGCAACAAGGCGTCGGTGCGGGCGCCGGCCGGATCATTGACGGCCACCAGATCAAGCGCCCCCTTCTGCTCCCACGCTGCGCGAAACGCGAGCCGGCCGATTCGTCCGAAGCCGTTGATTGCGATCCTGACCATCGGTTATCCTTCCGCCACCCCAGCGAGACCTTCCTGCGGCGCCTGCTGCCGAGCCTCCCGGGCTTGAAGCAGATAATAGATCGATATGAGTTGCACCAGGGCCAGGGCATCGCTGTGGCCGGAGGCTTCACCTGCCGCAAAACTGCCCAACTTATCCGGCGCCAGGTCTTGAATCAATTTCATCGGGGCGAGCAGATGAGCCCAAATCCTCTGCTCAAGCCCGGCTGCCGTTTGCGGAGAGATGGAGCCGTCGATTTCCAGAGTGTGGAAAGGCCCGCCATAATAGTCCTCGTCTACCAGCCGAACGGCTCTCCGCGTCTTTCGGCCCATCGCCTCCTGCAACAGCTCATCCAGACCGGTCTTCGGCAGGGTTCGATTGAGGAAGAGGCGAACGTTCAGATGGGCATCATCCCCTGGGCTCCAGGTACCGTTGGGGGGATAAAATCGGACAATGATGTCAGCATATTCCTTCTGAGGTTCGATGTGCCTTCTGATATCATCCTGCCTGGCCTCGATCTCCTTCATCACCTGTTCAATGCTATAGCCGCGCCTTCCGGCGTCTCGATGGATCTTCCAGGCTCGTTTCAACTCCTCATCCGGGTCCAGATACACCTTCAAATCGAAGACATCCCTCAGTTCCTGGGTGAAAAAGGGAAACAAACCACCGATAATGACAATCTGGTTCGGCTCGATCTCCTCAGGTTCCGCGAAACATCCGGTCGAGTGATCATACACCGGCTTGATGATCTTCTCGGCTTTTTTGAGTTGCCAGGCGTGCTTGCCCATTAAGGCCATATTGTTGGCCGCCGGATGAAGGGCAGTCAGCCCGTAAATCTTACGTTGAACGCGGTCGAACGTGTGATAATCATCAAGGTTGATGTTAGTAATCTTCTCTGGACCGAAAATCTTGTAGATACCGCCGACAAACGTAGACTTCCCGGTCCCACTATCCCCGCCAATACCGAGCAGGAGCGGGGTGGTCTTGGCCATCTGCATCATCTCCTTTCGCATGGATGATATCGTATTATATCGATAACGGGATAATGTTCTAATTTGTGGCCTGGCGAATGATGATCTCCCCGATACAGCGCGACGAGAGGCACTACCAACCTTTTGTTTTTACGACGATAGCCATACCGCTATCGGCTTCCAATCTGGCGTAAGGCGAATTCTACCACTTGCTCCATTATCTGTCTAGCAGTTGTTTCGAAACGAACAGTAAATCCGGCTTGACATCTGACGCGCCGGTGCGATAGCTTCCAGTTGGCCACACAACGACACTAGGTGAGGGGGTACAATGGCAGGTTTTCGCATTAGAGTCAATCACGAGAATCTTAAGTTCAGCTCGGCCCACTTTGTGCTCTTCGGTCATGGGAAGTGCGAGTCGCTTCACGGTCATAACTACAGGGCCTGGGCGGAGCTGGAAGGATCGCTTCAGCCGAGCGACTACGTCATGGATTTCCTCGCCGTCAAGCCGCTTCTCAAACAGATCTGTGAGCATCTGGACCACCGCGTGCTGCTGCCCACCGAAAATGAGGATTTGAAGATTGCGCAGGGGAATGCAGTAGTCGAAGCGATCTATGGCACAAAGCGGTATAGCTTTCCGACGGAAGACGTGCTGCTGCTTCCGATCCATAACGCCACCGCAGAACTGTTGGCCAGATATATCTGCGGACTGTTGCGGAACGAGATTGTGCGCCAGCACGGAGGCAAAGGGATTACCACAATCAGGGTCGGCGTGCAGGAATCGTTCGGGCAGGAGGCCTCCTACGAAGAGGCCTTCTAAGCCTCCGCGCCCACGCGCTCCAGATCCGCTCGCGTAATCGTGCCGCTGTGCAGTGCGGTGGCGAGCAACACCCCGGACGCGCCGGCGCGTCGGAGACGCACAAGCTCTGCGACTGACGCAATTCCTCCGCCCACGATGCATCGCATACCGGGAGCCGCCACTGTGACGTTCTCGAGCAGCTCGTCCGCGTCGGCCCCTCCGGCCGCGCCGATCCGGTCCATCCTCAGGAGGATGACCTCCCGACATCCGAGCAACAACAGACGCGAAACGGTTGCGACGGGGTCGCTCGACTCGGTCGAGGGTTCTTCCCACATCACAGCGCGTGCTTTGAGATCGAGACTGAACAGTGTTTTTTCGGTTCCCAGTGCGTCGAGAAGCGCTGATGCCGCACCGACACCTATCAACGACTCAGAGGCGATAATAACCTTCTGTACGCCCGCATCCAGTAGCCGCCTCGACTGTACGATGTTGTGAATGCCGGCATCGACCAGCAGCTCAAGCTCCGGCTCGGCGGCGGCCATCTTCTCGATAACGGCGAGATTCTCGCCGTTACCCATGATCGCATCCAGATCGGCAACATACACCGCTTCACTCTTGAGTGTTGCGCGATACGCCCGCAGGAGCGCGACGGGATCGGCTCCGCGCAGCAACACGCTCCGGATGGGTCGGTACGACGACCGCTCTCCGCGGCGGGCATGGACCGCAATCCCTCTCATGATATCGATAACGGGTATGATCTGCATGGGTGTAGAACGGCGCTCCCGCCTCCTCACGGCTCACGTCTGACGGCATGAAGATATTTGTGCACGAATCTATCACGGCAGGCGGGTGCGGTGAAAGTCCGGTCCCCCCGACACTGTTGACAGAAGGACGCATGATGCTCGAGGCGTTGCTCGCTGATCTGCTCAGTCTTCAGAAGCATCAGATTTCAGTGCAGGTCGATCGAAGGCGTCTCCCGCGGCTTCGCGCACGCCCCGGTCTTCAGGTGGTTGACAGCGGGAGCAACTACGACCAATGTTTTGCGCAGATGGTGAAGGAGTCAGACGCCGCGTTCCTGATCGCTCCGGAAACCGATGGCCAACTCGAAGCGATCACGGCAGCGGTCGAGCGATGCGGCAAGTTAGTCGTAGGGTCTAGCGCCGCCGCTGTCAAGGCTGCCGCCGATAAGATGCTGACATATCGACTACTGAAGGCGCGCGATATCCCCACCCCCACGACGATTCGCCTTCGACCTGCCGATGATCTTGCGTTGATAGGTCGCCGGCTTGGCTATCCTGCGGTCGTCAAGCCGATTGACGGGGTGGGGTGTCACGGCGTGTTCATTATCCGGCAATCATCAGAGCTGGAACAGACGATCGCAGCCGCCAGGCGGACGGCGCCGGGCGCGGCACTCCTCGCGCAACCCTATATCGACGGCGTTCACGCCAGCGTCTCATTCCTGACCGACGGCAGCCGGTCCCTCCCCCTGACCCTGAACCTCCAGGAGATCCGGGGACGGAGCAGGCTCCGGTATCACGGAGGTTCCGTCCCCTTTGATCATCCGCTCCGCGCCCTGGCGTTTCGACGGGCCGAGGAGGTCGTACAGGCGATTCCGGGTCTCAAAGGGTATGTGGGGATCGATCTGGTCCTGACCGACCATGATGCAGTGGTCATCGAGGTGAATCCCCGCCTCACGACCTCGTACGTCGGGGTTCGACAGGTTCTTCGCCACAATCCGGCGGCCCTGATTCTTGACGCAGTGACAGGCACGCTTCCGGATTACAATGCGATACGGCTCGTTGGATCAGCACGGTTTACGACGCGCTCTCGCAACGTAAGAGTCATGGGGAGTCGACAGTGATCCGAGTCATCGGATGGGACATCGGCGGCGCCAACGTGAAGGCCGCCCGCCTGCTGTTCACCGGCGGGCGAGCCGAGAGCGGGGCTGCGATTCGCCGCTATTTCGAGCTATGGAACAACGCCCGCGATCTGCGCCGACTCCTCCAGGAGATCTACAGCGATCTGGGACGCGCCGATGCGATGGTGCTGACCATGACCGGAGAGCTCTGCGATGCATTCAATGACAGAGCCGAAGGGATAGCGCACATCATCGACGCCGCAAGAGGGGCGGCCCAAGGGATTCCCCTATACGTGATCAATCTTGATGGCCTGCTTATTCGCTTAGACGGGGGGGAGGTGGATCTCCTCACCCTTGCGCCGACGAACTGGATCGCCGAAGCATTGGTGCTGGCGACTCGACAACCGGACTGCTTGCTGGTGGATATCGGCAGCACGACCACCGATCTGATTCCAATCGTGGGCAGAAAGATCGCCGCACGGGGTAAACGAGACATCGAACGCTTAGTCCACGGCGAGCTGATCTACACGGGCGTGCTTCGAACACCTGTGACCGCCATCACATCTCGCATCCCTCTACGGGGAACAATCTGTCCGATTTCAGCCGAACACTTTGCCGTCTCAGCGGATGTCTACGTGACATTAGGGCGACTCCAACCGGAAGACTACACCTGCGCAACGCCTGATGGCCATGAGAAGACAAGGCAGGGCGCGCTCCGCCGTCTGGCCAGGGTAGTCTGCGAAGACAGCAAGCACCTTACGGTCGGGGAACTTCACGCCATGGCCGCCTATATCGCCGAGCGACAGATCCAACAGATTACAGAGGGGATGTTTCAGGTTCTGTCCAGGTTTGAGAACGGCCACTGTCTGCCTGTAGCACCGGTTGGGGTCGGCGCCTTCCTGGGGGAGACCTGCGCAAAACGGCTGGGACTCGCAATCTGTGACCCTCCAGTGCTGACCGACAGCGGATCGTTATCATTGAGCCCCTGCGCGGCAGCCGCCACCCTCCTGGGGGAGGCGATTTCGCATCCATGAAGATCGACGTCGTCATCAAGGTGGGGGGAAGCCTTGGCCGGTGGAGAGGCGTAGGGAAGCTGCTCGATTCCATCGAGCGGTGGAGGGGCGCCACGAACGTGCTGATAGTGCCGGGTGGCGGAGTCTTTGCCGATCTGGTGCGGGCAGAGTATCGCCGATCACGGCTGACCGAACACGCCGCGCATCGRATGGCKRTCCTGGCGATGGATCAGTACGGTCTCCAGCTTTGCGACCTCGCATCCCTGGCGGCGCCGGCCTCAAGCCTGAGACAGGTTGTGGAGGTAATCCGATCCGGCCGCCTTCCGGTCTGTCTCCCATCCCGATCCCTTGCTCGCCGTGATCCTTTTAGGCCATCATGGGGTGTGACATCGGATTCGATCGCCGCCTATATCGTCAGACTCGTGAAAGCGGACGCCCTACTGCTGCTGAAATCTGTGGATGGGATCTTCGCGGGAGATCCGAATGCTGATCCGGCGGCGCCCCTACTGTCGCGCATCCCGCATGCACATCTTTCGCGCTACTGTGGCGTAGACCGTGAGTTTGGCAGATGGCTGAACGGGATCGACTGCTGCTGGATCATCAACGGAACGCGCCCGGCTCGTGTCAAGGAGTGGCTAGAGCGCAGGCGGACGGTTGGAACGTGCGTGATTACGCGAAGTGTGAGACGCAGAGCGCAGGGGGCGAGGCGAGACTCGCTTTCAAGCGCGCCACCAACGTCGTAGCGATGGCGCCGCTCCGCTGTCCTCCCTCACAGGCCGCGGTTCGTACGCCGACGATATCCGCGCCAAGCGCCAGGGCTCTGGAGAGATCCGTCTGCCGCAGAGAGCCCGCCAGGCCACAGAACAGTCCACGATCGTGGCACTGTCGAACAAAGCGGATGATGGCATCTTCAGGAAGACACTGGAACAGTGACCGTCCATCCTTCATGGCGGTATCGATCAGGCACCCTTCGGCAAACGGGGCGGCAACCCCTGGCAGCTCAAACGGATCGAGCGAACCGACCAGGGCGGCATCGGCGTACGCACAGGCCACCAGCCCTACTGTACCGTTCACCATCTGCAGCGCACCGTTGACGGCCTCTAGTAGCGTGGCCGCCTCTGCTCCTGTCCTAGCCCCGAGCAGCCCCACCTTGACGAATCGAACCCCGCAGGTCGCCGCCCCCAAGCCGGCAAGCGCCACAGTCCCCGGAAGATTCGGGACGTCGCCGATCGATGCGCTGACAGGGGCAGCGGCCCTGACGGCTTTCACGATCGT
>PQAQ01000195.1 GCA_003105305.1 Candidatus Methylomirabilota bacterium | reverse complement strand
GGCCATACCCTCCACCACCGGATCGATGGATTCGAGATGACTGGGGTTGGGCGGTATCGAGACCGCGACGGTAATTGGTAGACCTCCCTTCAGCGCGCGGCGCGCTCCCATGTGATAGGTCAGATCGCCGGTCCAGCTCAGGTCTTCGCGGATCGTAAACGTGCGGCCCCGCATGGGATGTGTGAACTCAGCAAGAATCTGGCTGTACGGTGTATTCAGGACATGGGTCAGCACATTGAGCCGCCCCCGATGCGCCATCCCGATCAGGATATTTCGGATGCGGGCTTCGGCTGCTTCGCCGATGATCTCATCCAGGATCGGCACCAGCATATCCAGGCCTTCCAGTGAAAAGCGTGGCTTTCCGGGAAAGACGTGATGGAGGAACCGTTCAAAGGCCTCTACCTGTGTAAGACGCTCCAGAAGCGCCTCCGGGTCGATAGGGTCCTCGGGCGGTCGGAACCGGCCGGATTCTGCGGTGCGGCGTAACCAGTCCCGCTCCTCCGGCGCCCGGATGTGGGCGTAATCGTGGCCTATGCCGCGGGAGTAGGTTGCACGAAGGGCCTGAATGACTTCGAAGGCGGTATGCGCTCCGTCTGCCGCGGGGCTGCCGATCAGATCAGCGGGGAGCAGACGGAGATCTTCCTCGGTGACGCCATGGAAGGTCGGCTCGAGCGAAGGATCACCCGGCGGCCGGCGACCTAACGGGTCGAGCTGCGCAGCGAGGTGGCCGCAGGTTCGAATGGCCTGGGCGAGTTGAACCGCGCCGACAATCCGGCCCGCGGCAAGCGCCGGAACAGAGAGCGCGTCATCCGCCGCCGGCGTCCAGCGCGCAAAGTATGCTCTGGTGGCCGCATCGACAGAATTGGGATCCTGTCGATACCGGTCATACAGTTCCAGCGCATACCCTGCATTCGGCCCGTGGAAATCGCCCCACATATTCATGGGTAATGACTATCATCATAGGGAGCCGAATCCTGTGAGACCTCTCACAGTATATTCGGATGTGCGAGTGTATCGATAGCCGAGAGGTTCTCGATGCGAGCGCCCCGGCGAGGGAAACACGCGGCCAGGATACGAAGCCGATCGGGAGAGCAGGGGGCGAAAGAGGGAAGAGATGATACGCATCAAGCGCGTCTATGAGCCCTACCAGGCAGGCGATGGCCGCCGCTATCTCGTAGAGCGCCTGTGGCCGAGGGGCATGAAAAAAGAGAACCTGCGGATGGATAGCTGGCTGAAGGACGTAGCCCCAAGTGGCGATTTGCGCCGCTGGTTCGGGCATGATCCCGAGAAATGGGGGGAATTTCAGCGTCGGTATTGGACCGAACTGGACGAGCGCCCAGAGTTCTGGCAGTCCCTGCTCGACGCGGCTCGGAAAGGCACAGTGACGCTGCTCTTCAGCGCGCACGATATCGAACACAACAATGCCGTCGTGTTGAAAGCCTACCTCGAGGCGCGGCTACAAAAACGGTAGCGTCGAATGCATATCCGGCGGACCACGGTTGTGTTGATAGTCGGACCGGTGGTCCTTGTGGCCGGGGCGGCCTGGATGCAGTGGCTGGCGTTCGGTCTGCCGTCGATCCCGATGTCGCCGACAAGCCCGACCAGCGTGCCGCAGGGGTTTCCAGCGTGGCTGCGGGTTGCGCACTACGTGAATCTGCTGTTCATCGTTCTGCTGATACGCAGCGGAGTGCAGATCCTGATGGATCATCCGCGGTTGTACTGGAATGTCCATTGCACCCCGGGCACGGAATGGCTACGGCTGACGCCGGTAGTCGTGCCGATGGATCGGGTGTGGACAGCGAAAGACGATGCGCGGTATCTGACACCGTGGATCGGTTTGCCGGGACGGCGGCATACCGTGGGCATGGCGCGGCACTGGGATTTTCTGAGCGTGCTGGTGTGGCTTGTGAACGGCGCGGTGTACTGCGCCCTGCTGTTCGGCGCCGGTCAATGGCTCCGGATCGTGCCGGCCACGTGGCGGATCGTGCCGGAGGCGTGGGCGTACTTTGTACGCTACGCTACCTTTCACATGCCGCCGGAACCGGACGCGTTCTACCGGTACAACCCGCTTCAGCAACTGACCTACTTTACGGTGATATTCATTCTTGGACCGTTCGCGATCGTCACCGGCCCCTCGATGTCGCCGGCGCTCACCAATCGATTTGAGTGGTATCCGAAACTCCCAGGAAACCGCTGGAATGTCCATATTAATGTCGGGACCATGCCCGGCCGATTGCGTGGCGGCGCAGGTTGACATGAGCGGCTTCGTACTTCCGCTGGTCGACCCAAATAACATCGCCCAGAAGACGACGATCTCACGCTTCGGGCCCTCATGAATAAGCGCGAGAGCCTTCAGTGTCGCGTCGTGTTCTTATTCGACGTGGACAACACATTGCTGGACAACGATCGCGTTGAGGCTGACCTGCACCGCCACCTCATCGATGAAGTCGGCCACACACGCGCGCAAGAGTACTGGCGCATCTTCGAGCAACTGCGGGTCGAGCTCGGTTATGCAGATTACCTGGGCGCGTTGCAGCGCTACCGCATGAAGTATCCGCGCGACCCGCACCTGCTGACTGTCTCACATTTTCTGGTCAGCTATCCGTTCGCCGAACGATTGTATCCCGGGGCGGTAAAAGTGATCGAGCACGTCAAGCAGTGGGGCATGCCGGTTATTTTGTCCGACGGGGACGTTGTGTTCCAACCGCTCAAGGTGGCGCGGTCGGGTTTGGCCGACGCCGTCGCCGATCGAGTCCTGATTTACGTGCATAAGGAGATGGAGCTGGCGGACGTCGAGCAACGCTATCCTGCCGACCATTACGTGATGGTGGACGATAAGCTGCGAATCCTGGCTGCCGTTAAAAAGTTCTGGACCGCGCGGGTGACCACGATCTTCGTGCGCCAGGGCCACTATGCGGCCGATCCGATGATCCTTGCGTCCAATCCGGCTGCCGATCTCAGCCTCGGAGGCATCGGGGAGTTGCCGCAATCCGAATTAGTCAAGCCATCTCGTTTGACAAAGCTCGCGTGATGGCGCGATGGTGAGGGGCGTAGGAATTGCGCACATGCTGTCGGCCCCGATCAGTTGGAACGGCCTCGGGCCTCAACGCGGCGCTCGTAGGCGAACTGGGTACGGACGAGGAAATCGATGATTACGGCCACGCGTTTCAACGCCGCCACCCAGAGCCGAGGGCCACGGCGCCGACCGCAGGGCGGTGACCCAGGGGGAGCGTGTGAGACCTCTCACAGAATATCCGGGGACAGGCGCGTATCAAGAGAGCGAGAGGCCCCAAGGCGAGCGTCCGAACAGAGAGCACCGGCAGGCCGTCACCCGGGACCCACGCCCCGTGCGGCCTGAGACGGCGCATCGACCAGGACGAGCAAGCGGACCCGTGGGCGCAGTGCCGGAGACGCCGCTGCGAGAAGGAGTAGCGTGATGGACCCGAGCAAAAGAATTCTTGTGGCCGTGGATGACTCGGAGGCGTCCACGCGCGCGGTGAGCTATGTCGCCAAGATCATCGGACGCCGAAGCGGCGTTCGGGTGCGCCTGATGCACGTGCTGCCGTCGGTTCCTCCCGCGCTGCTCGAGTTTGCCGGAGCCGACAAGCCGGCGCAGGAGGAGCGGCTGGAGGCGGCGCAGCACGCGGCGCAGACGCGATGGCTGGACCAGGCAGCGCAAGCCGCCCAGCCCGTGCTGAGTCGGGCCAAGTGGATCCTCCGCAAGGCCGGGGTCCCGCTGTCGGCCGTGGAGACGGAGTGCTGCCCCTCGATCAGCGGGGAGAGGGTGGCGCGAGAGATCCTCGAGGCGGCCCATGCGTCCGGGTGCGGCACGGTCGTCGTCGGGCGAGCGTCTCATGCCGGGCTGACGGGGCTGTTTCAACATCACGTGGGGGATGCGTTGATTAAGGGCGGACATGGGCTCACCGTCTGGATTGTCGAGTAGGTCGATGCGCTG